>CAYVRN010000038.1:0-28000 GCA_964453855.1 uncultured Rhodobacterales bacterium | reverse complement strand
AATCCTGACCCTAGTATTAATGCGCCAGAGCCACCTGAATTTCGGCAGCTCTGGCTGTTTAGTATCACATCAAGGCTTCAACTGCAGCGATTGCCGCGTCGACATTCTCGATGCTTTTCGCCCCGCCTTGCGCCATGTCGGGGCGGCCTCCGCCGCCCTTGCCGCCAAGCTCTGCAACTGCAGCTTTGACAAGATCAACAGCACTAACGCGCTCGACCAGATCAGAGGTGACACCTGCGGCTACGGCGACCTTACCATCGGCTTCTGCTATCAGAAGAACTGCAGCAGACCCTAGTCGAGATTTGTGTTCGTCAATTAAAGCCGGTAGCTCTTTGCCGGAAATGCCGTTCAGAACTTGAGCCATGAACTTTACGCCGTTCACATCCTTTGCCTCAGATCCGTTGCCCTGCCCCGAGCCACCGGCCATCGCCAGCTCACGTCGCAATTGAGCAACTTCGTTCGACAATGCTTTCCGCTCGTCCAAAAGGGCTTTGACACGGGTCGAACTCTCGGACGGCTGAACTTTTAGCAAACCCGCTATGGCTTGAAGCTGTTGCGATTGAGCATTCATATAGCTGATCGCCGCCTGCCCTGTCAGAGCTTCAATCCTCCGGACTCCCGCACTGCTGGCACTGTCTCCGAGTAGAACAAACATTCCAATGTCGCCAGTTTGTTTGACGTGTGTGCCTCCACACAATTCAATCGAGTAGGTCGCTTCATTCCCGCCTTTTCCAGACTGAGCGTCAAATCCCATCGAAACAACGCGCACTTCGTCACCGTATTTTTCACCGAAGAGTGCCTGAGCACCGATTGCACGCGCGTCATCTGGCGTCATCAAACGTGTTTCCACGGCTGTGTTTTGACGGATAAACGAATTCACTTCCAGTTCAACGTTTTCGAGTTCATCAGCCGATAGCGCTTTTGAGTGGCTGAAATCAAAACGAAGACGATCCTCTGCGTTCAAAGAGCCTTTTTGCGCGACATGGTCACCCAAATGGCGACGCAATGCTTCGTGCAGAAGGTGAGTGGCCGAATGGTTCGCGCGGATCGAAGACCGTCGACTGTGATCTACTTCCAGAACTGCAGGGTCACCTGTTGAGATCTTGCCTTGGGTCACTTTGCCAAAGTGGATGAAAACATCTGCCACTTTCTTGGTGTCAGAGACTTCAACAGTCGTGCTGCCAACCCGAATAAAACCTTTGTCGCCAACTTGGCCACCGCTTTCTGCATAGAAAGGAGTTTGGTTTAGGACAACTTGTATGTCTTCACCCTCAGTAGCTTCCGAAGCTGATTCACCACCCTTTACAATAGCGGCTATCTGACCTTCTGCCTTCTCCGTGTCGTAGCCTAAAAACTCAGTTTTGCCGTGCTTTTCGGCAATATCAAACCAAATCGTCGCATCAGCCGCTTCACCCGAACCAGACCAAGCTGCGCGTGCTTTGGCTTTTTGATCAGCCATAGCGCTGTCAAATCCGTCGGTGTCGACTTCACGACCTTTTTCGCGCAATGCGTCCTGCGTTAGGTCAAGCGGGAAGCCGTAAGTGTCGTACAGCTTGAACGCCGCTTCGCCTGGCAGTGCGCTTCCCTCGGGCAAATCGGCCAGTTCGTCATCTAGCAACTTCAAGCCGCGATCCAATGTCTGCTTGAAGCGGGTTTCTTCTAGTCTCAGCGTTTCTTCAATCAATGCCTGTGCCTGCCCAAGTTCTGGGTAAGCTGCACCCATTTTCTGGACAAGAGACGCTACAAGGCGATGCATAACTGGATCTTTCGCTCCCAAAAGATGGGCATGGCGCATCGCACGGCGCATAATTCGGCGCAGAACATAGCCGCGTCCGTCATTTGACGGCATGACACCATCAGCGATCAGGAACGAAGTCGAACGCAAGTGATCCGCGATCACGCGGTGATGCACGTTTTGCGCACCGTAAGGATCGGTTGAGGTTTCATGGGCTGACGCCTCGATCAGCGACTTGAACAAATCGGTGTCGTAGTTGTCATGGCTGCCCTGAAGCAAGGCGCCAATACGTTCAAGACCCATACCGGTATCGATAGACTGCATGTCCAGATCAACCATAGAACCATCTTCGAACTGCTCGTTCTGCATGAAAACGATGTTCCAGATTTCGATAAAGCGATCACCGTCTTCCTCGGGCGAACCCGGAGGTCCTCCCCAGATGTGATCGCCGTGGTCGTAAAAAATCTCAGTACATGGACCACACGGGCCGGTTGGTCCCATCTGCCAGAAGTTATCCGAAGTCGCGATGCGGATAATACGATCCTCGGGAACACCAACTTTCTTCCAGATATCAAAGGCCTCGTCATCGTTGTGATAGACCGTGGTCAAAAGTCTGGACTTGTCGATCCCGAATTCTTTGGTGATCAGTTCCCAAGCAAAGGGAATGGCTTCTTTTTTAAAGTAATCGCCAAAACTGAAGTTCCCCAACATTTCAAAAAATGTGTGGTGGCGGGCCGTGTAACCCACGTTGTCAAGATCGTTGTGCTTACCTCCGGCGCGCACGCACTTCTGAGCGGTCGTTGCGCGAACGTAATCGCGCTTTTCAACGCCGGTGAAGCAGTTCTTGAACTGGACCATCCCTGAGTTGACGAACATCAAAGTCGGGTCGTTACGCGGGACAAGCGGGCTGGATGCCACAACCTCGTGCCCGTTCCGTTCAAAGTAGTTCAAGAAGGTTGAGCGGATCTCGTTCAAACTGGGCATGGTTTTCTTTCCGAAAATAGGGCGTTTGTCGTGATTTATCGCTCTGTGCTTGCAGTGTCCACAGCAAGAAAAAGGCCGGCTACCATATGGCAACCGGCCTTTTGAAAAATCTGGCGGTCGATTACGCCTCCATCACGTCGTCATCTTCACCGCCGTGATCGTTTATATCGAATTCCAATCCATGGGCTGCACGGATTTTGTCTTCGATCTCTAGTGCCATAGACTTGTTCTCTTTCAGGAAGGTTTTGGCGTTTTCGCGCCCCTGCCCAATCCGTTCATCGCCATAACTGAACCAGCTACCGGACTTATCGACTACGCCAGCTTTGACGCCTAGGTCCAGTAGTTCACCCATTTTCGAGATGCCTTCGCCATACATGATGTCGAATTCAACTTGCTTGAACGGCGGTGCCACTTTGTTTTTTACAACCTTCACACGGGTTGCGTTACCAACGACTTCGTCCCGGTCCTTCAACGCTCCGATACGGCGGATATCCAGACGAACCGAGCTGTAGAATTTCAAAGCGTTACCACCAGTCGTGGTTTCAGGCGAACCGAACATAACGCCGATTTTCATCCGAATCTGGTTGATGAAAATCACCATGCAATTCGAGCGGCTGATCGATCCGGTCAGCTTACGCATGGCCTGGCTCATGAAGCGCGCTTGCACGCCAACATTGCTGTCACCCATGTCGCCTTCGAGTTCCGACTTCGGGGTCAACGCGGCAACCGAATCGACGACAACCATGTTCACGGCACCAGAGCGCACCAGTGTATCTACGATCTCAAGTGCTTGCTCGCCGGTGTCCGGCTGGGAAATCAGCAATTCATCAAGATTAACGCCCAGCTTTCTCGCATAGATCGGATCAAGCGCGTGCTCGGCATCAACAAAAGCGCATACGCCGCCTTTTTTCTGCTCTTCCGCTACGCAATGAAGCGTCAAGGTGGTCTTACCCGAGCTTTCAGGACCGTAAATCTCGATAATACGCCCTTTGGGCAATCCCCCGATTCCCAGAGCGATATCCAAACCCAATGAGCCGGTCGAAGTTGCCTCGATCTCGGGTAAAGGATTGTCGCCGCCGAGCTTCATAATCGAGCCCTTACCGAACTGACGTTCAATCTGTGCGAGGGCGCTATCCAGCGCCTTTTGTTTGTCTGCGCTTTTTTTGCTGTCCATAGTCAAAAGATCTGCCGTTGCCATACTGCTGCACCCTTGTTTCACGTTTCTAACCAAGCGGCAATCACCGCTTTGTTCTATTCTTGTTCTCACCCTTATGAGATCAAAAAGAGAACATTTCAATACAATTCTTCTAAAATCCAGTGTTGCGCAGGACGGTTAAAGAGTGGTTTATCAAGACAAGCGAGTGAAGAGATTGTGAAAAGTGCTTGAATTCTGGAAAGAAAACTTAGTGTTACTGGCTGTTCCCAAGACCGGAACAACCGCCATCGAAAAGTCCTTGTCGCCTTTTGCCGACATCTCGATTCTTAATCCACCGGGCCTGAAGCATACTCCGGTCGCCAAATTTAACCGGTTTGTGCAGCCCTATCTTGAATCTGTTGGCTCAAATGCGATGGAAACTGCGGGTGTCATTCGAAACCCCTTGGATTGGCTTGGTAGCTGGTATCGCTATAGGGCGCGTCCTTTTTTGGATGGAAAACCGAACTCGACCAAAGACGTCAGTTTTGACGACTTTGTACTAGAGGTCTTAAAAGAAGACAGCGCACCATTCGCCAGAATCGGTTCTCAACGCCGATTTTGTCGAATCGTGACGGCGATGTCGCTGTAACCCACCTATTTAAGTTCGAGGAAATCAGCGCCTATGTTCGATTTCTTGAACACCGCCTTAACCGGAAGATCGAGCTTGGTCGGGCGAATGTATCCCCAAAAATGGAAATCCGCCTGTCTTCGTCAGTAGATGCAATACTCCGCGACGCCTGGGCCGCAGAGTTTGAGCTTTGGGAAAGCGTTCAGGCTTCGGAAACCTGAGCTTCGGCGAAAGTCGCCATGCCATTGTGGCAAGCCAATGCGCTGCGTAGAACGCCAAGGGCCAATGCGGCGCCCGAGCCTTCGCCCAGACGCATATCAAAATCTAGGATCGCTTTCTTACCGAAAGCCGCTAATAGCTTGCGATGCCCCGGCTCGACACTTTGATGGCCAACAAGACAATGATCCAAAAGCGCAGGAGCCACTTTGTGCAAAGGTGCTGCTGAAGCCGTGCAAATATAACCATCTAGAATGACCGTAATACTGTGATGGCGAGCAGCAAGGATCGCACCGCAGATTGCGGCTTGTTCGCGCCCGCCCAGTGCAGCCAGAATTTCCATTCCACCACGACCGCCATTAATCGAAAGGCCGCTCTCAATTGCTGCAATCTTGCGCTGAACGCCTTCATCATCAGACCCGGTTCCACGACCGACCCAGTCCGCGACTTCCCCCCCGAATGAGGCAGCCGCCAGAGCCGCCGCGACCGTTGAATTTCCGATGCCCATTTCTCCTATAATTAGAATATCGGCATTAGGGTCAACGGCTTGGGCGCCCTTGTTCATGGCATTAAGCGTTTCTTCCTCGGACATTGCTGGACCTTGGGAAAGGTCTGCAGTTGGGTGATCCAGATCAAGGGCAATTACAGATAAATCCGCTCCGTTTGCTTTGCAGAGTTGGTTAATCGCTGCGCCGCCATGTTCGAAATTGGCAACCATTTGTGCGGTCACTTCCTGTGGGAACGGGTTCACACCCTGCGCGCACACGCCGTGGTTCCCTGCAAACACCAAAGCCTGCGCTTTATTGATCTGAGGGCGCTCAGACTTTTGCCAACCTGCAAGGAAAATCGCCAAATCTTCAAGGCGCCCTAACGCCCCTGGCGGCTTTGTCAAAGAATTCTGCCGTTCCGTAGCAGCGTCTGCCGAGTCTTTGTCTAAGGTCGGAAAGGTTTTTGTCAGCTCCGCGACATCCGAAAGTGCGGCGAGTTTAAAAGTCGAAGTCATGTGGTTTTACTTTCAGTGGCTGTCCCGACACCGCCAAGTAGACTTCGTCACAGGCCTCTGCAACCTGTTGATTCAATCTTCCAGCAGCGTCGCGGAACTGTCTGCCCAATTTGTTGTCTGGAACAATGCCAGAGCCGACCTCGTTGGTGACGATTACGACTGGGGAGGTTTGCTGAGCGAGAACCGAAAGAAGTTTCTCTGTTTCGGCTGGAATATCACAGTCATCCAACATCAGATTGGTCAGCCAAATGGTCAGGCAATCCACCAATCGTGGCTGTCCGTCACTTTCCAACAAAGCTTCAGATAAATCAAATGGCGCATTAATCGTCGTCCATTCACCGCCACGCCGCGCTTGATGTTCTGCTATGCGCGCTGTCATCTCGTCATCAAACGCCTGAGCTGTCGCAATATAGACAAGAGTGTCGCCCATGCGCTTTACGATGCGCTCTGCGAGTGCGCTTTTGCCGGAGCGAGCTCCGCCGGTGATCAGTATCGACTTTTTCATGGGGCTGTGACAAAGCAGAAACTGTTTCGAAAGGGAAGCGTTGTTGGACAGTCGACACACTAAAAGTTCACGCCAAACAGCGCGTGTAACCGGCCACTTTGGCGAGTGGATGCAAGGACGCTTGGGGCAAGACGGGCCTATTGCGCTTATCAGCGTGCCTTGCCCTTTGTTCCATTGCGATGTGACTGTTGAAGATGCTGAGGTCACCAGTTTTCATGGACTTGGGATAACGCTTAATGTCGAACAAATGGAGGCGTTGCTTGGGTGCATTGACCTGCACATGCCCAAGCGTGTCACGGTCCAAAGCTCTATTCCGGTCCGCGCAGGCTTGGGGGCATCAACTGCGTCAATATTGAGTGTTCTTCGGGCTTTGACGAAAGATGCTTTATCCATGGAGCAAGCCGCGAAAATCTGTGTTGATGTCGAAGGAGCGACGGATCCATTGATGCACGAGCAGTTTGACCGCCTGTTGTGGGCCTCAAGAAGCGCGACGATAGTCGAGCGCCTGTCGGCACCGCCGAAGTTCGAGATCGTTGGGGGCCTTTGGGGGGAAGGACAGGCAACAGATCCTGCCGACCTGAACTTTCCGAATATAACCGATCTGGTTGACAAGTGGCGTCATGCTGTTGAGCAAAGATCACATAAAAAAGTCGCCGAACTGGCAACTGAAAGTGCTAACAGAACAACAGAACTAAGGGGGCCCAAGGGTGATCCTTCACAAGAATTCGCGCTTGAAATTGGCGCACTGGGATACGTTCGCGCACACACGGGTTCGGCGCGCGGCTTCTTATTTCTACCAAACCACACACCCGAGAATGCCATGAGATGGTTGTCCGACGCCGGTTATACCAACCCGTGCCGATTTGTGACCGGAGCATAACATGACCACCTCCGCAATTCTTCTTTTAGCCTTGGCGGTAGACGCGCTGATCGGCTGGCCAGATGCGCTTTACCGTAAGATCGGTCATCCTGTCACCTGGCTGGGCAAACTGATCTCGCACATGGATAAGTCCCTGAATCGCATGGAATGGCACCCGCCAACACGGCGCCTTATGGGACTTCTAACCGCGGCTTTTATCATCCTAATTTGCATCGTTTCCGGACAGATCATCCAAAACGCTGTTGGCCAAGGGATACTTGGGTTTCTTATTTCAGTCCTATTGGCTTGGCCGCTTTTGGCATCAAGATCGCTTTATTCACATGTGAAAGACGTCGCACAACCGCTTGAATTAATGGATTTAAGATCAGCGAGAGAGGCAGTTTCCATGATCGTCGGACGTGATCCGAAACAACTGGATACAGCAGGTGTCGGTCGTGCCGCGATCGAGAGCCTTGCAGAAAACACGTCAGACGGCGTCGTAGCTCCGATCTTTTGGGGTCTGATTTTCGGATTGCCTGGCATATTGGCTTACAAAGCAATTAACACGATGGATTCCATGATCGGATACAAAACTCCGAAACACCTCGATTTCGGCTGGGCCGCAGCTCGGATCGACGATCTTGCAAACTGGGTTCCTGCACGATTGACAGGACTGATAATTGCGATGATGTCAGGCACGCCCAATACCGCACTTCAGACAATACGGCGAGACGCGGGCAAACACCGCTCTCCTAATGCAGGATGGCCGGAAAGCGCTATGGCCGCAGCACTTGGTGTTCGATTGTCGGGTCCAAGGTCGTATCACGATAAGCAAACCAATGACCCGTGGCTTTACGCCGAGGGTCGAGATGTCGAGGGCTCGGATGTCACACGCGCCCTTGCAGTCTTCAAGAGAAGCATGTTTTGTCTGGCCGGACTACTGGCCATTGTTGCATTAATTTAGGCAGACCATGCGAGACCACGGCGGAAATCTTGATGCGGCCATCGACGCATTTGGCGGAACTCGGGACGAGTGGATCGATCTGTCCACAGGAATTAACCCCCGCCCCTATCCTATTCCACAAAGTTCTTCACATGCTTGGAATGCGCTGCCAACAAAGGCCGATATCGGGGCTCTGATCGACCAAGCAAAAGCCACCTTATCCACGAATGCCGCCTGCCTTCCGACAGCTGGGGCACAGGCGGGCATTCAGATGATCCCGCACGTCCTTCCCAAAGGTGTCGCCCGAGTAATTTCACCTACCTACAATGAACATGCCGCCAGCTTAAAATCTGCCGGATGGGAGGTTGCCGAGGTTTCGAATTTATCAGAATTAGAAGGCGCAAAACTGGGCGTTATTGTGAATCCCAACAATCCCGATGGATCGATGTATTCCCCCGAGAAAATACTGGGAATTTCCGAATCCGTGGGACATCTGATTGTGGACGAAAGCTTTTGCGATCCTCATCCCGAAATTTCCGTTACTCCTCATATTGAAAACCGCGGGAATATCACAGTCTTGCGGTCGTTCGGTAAGTTCTACGGACTTGCAGGTATCAGACTAGGTTTCGTCTTCGGATCGCAGATCATAATCAACACATTATCAGAGCGTTCGGGCCCATGGCCGGTCAGCGGTCCAGCCATCGAAATCGGTGCAAGAGCTCTAGCGGACAAAGTCTGGCAACAGGCTACGGTTGAACGATTAAAATCTGATACGGACAGGATTGATGCAATGGCTACCAAGGCCGGCTGGTCAGTCGCCGGTGGCACCACTTTGTTTCGTCTATATGAAACCCAAAACGCCGAAGACGCTCAAAGAAAACTAGCAGAAAACCACATCTGGTCGCGTATTTTTCCCTACTCTGACAAGTGGATCCGTTTGGGGCTGACAGATGGTCAAGTAAACTGGGACCGGTTGGAAACTGCTTTAACGAGCCAAACCTAATAACCCCTCTACGTCCAAATGGCTTTCCATATGGTCGGCCAAGCGTTCCAAAACAGCATCAATCTCGGCATTATAATTGGTTCTTGATGCCTCAACGCCAAACTGACCCAGATAGGCCCGGCGAAACGCATCCGTGCGGAACATGCCGTGCAGATAGCTTCCGGCCACCAACCCATCAGGACTAACTGCGCCCTCGGCCTCTCCGTCCACATATGCAAACGGACGCACTCTATCTGCGCCGTCACTGCGACCGATATGAATTTCATAGCCCTTAAATGCGACACCTGTGGTCGAATGTTTGGCCGATGTTTCGACCAGTCTTTTGTCAGACGTCATTACAGTTTCTATGTTCAACAATCCTAAACCGTCGCTCGTTCCTGATGGCCCCTCGATGCCGTCCGGGTCATGAATGGAATTACCAAGCATCTGATAACCACCGCATATGCCCAATACACGACCGCCCCGTCGTACATGGGCTTGCAAATCTATGTCCCAGCCCTGCGCTTTCAAAAATTCCAGATCTCCGCGCGTGGACTTCGATCCGGGGATTATCACCAGATCGGCATCTCCTGGCAGCGATGCTCCGGCACGCAGCATGGTCAATCGAACGGATGGTTCCTGTGCCAATGGGTCAAGATCATCGAAATTGGCAATGCGCGATAGGCCAAGACATACAATGTGGAATTGGCCTTCGCCGCGATTGGTCGCGATGTCCAATGCGTCTTCAGCAGGCAGTTTCCACGCATCTTTGAACCACGGCAAAACTCCGAAACCTTGCCAACCGGTGTGATCCACAATCATCTGATAGCCATCGTCAAAAAGGCTGGGATCGCCACGAAACCGGTTGACCATGAACCCTTGCACTAAAGCCGCATCTAACGGATCAATGACGACCTGGGTGCCCACGATCTGCGCGATGACACCACCACGATCAATATCACCGGCGAGAATCACCGGGACATTGGCTGCGCGGGCAAACCCCATATTGGCAATATCACCCTTGCGCAGATTTACCTCGGCCGGGCTTCCAGCACCTTCTACCAAAACAAGATCGTATTGCGCTTTTAGGCGATCAAAGCTTTCACACACCTTTTCAAGTAGTTGCGGCTTCAACGTCGCGTATTCTCTCGCTTTGACCGTCGCAATCCGCTTGCCTTGAACCACAACCTGAGAGCCCACGTCGGTCTCCGGTTTCAGCAAAACCGGATTCATGTCGGTATGGGGGGCAATCCCACACGCAATCGCCTGCAACGCCTGTGCACGCCCAATCTCGCCCCCGTCCGAGGTCACCGCGGCATTATTCGACATGTTTTGAGGCTTGAAGGGGGCTACAGTCAGGCTCCGTCGAACGGCAGCACGACTCAGGCCCGCTACCAACATTGACTTGCCGACATTACTGCCAGTGCCTTGGATCATCAGCGCCTTGCCCATTGCTCTGCCTTACCCTTGCTGAGGCAAAAACGCTTCGACCGAGGCCTGCGCAACGACGGCGTCTTGCGCGTTCAACCCGCCATGAATTACGTCCAAAGTCACCTCTCCGACGGGCAACAGGGCCAGCACTTCTGCATGATCCACACGAGACGGTTCTTGCACGCCGATAGTTACCTTGACTTGCAACCCATCCCGCGTTTCGGGACGGTTTTTCAGGATCGCCAGCGAACTGCCATGCAACGCGTCCTTAACCGCTCGGCACGCCGCTTTGGTATAGTCCTGCCCATGCAGATCGTTGCCCATGCCCATTTCGATGATGAACCGGCGCAAGCTCATGCTGCATCCTCCAGATCCAGTGACACCGAGATCGCCACATTCGCCATCACATTCGGTGCGGCATCGGGGCGCGACACATCCAGCCCCCCTTTTACAACCTCGACCGTGATCTGCCCGTATGGGAATACAGCCGCAACGTCTTCAACATCCACCTTTTCAGGCTCGGCCACACCGACCTTCACGTCGATGATCATTTCGGCTTTCTCTTTTCCAAACAACTCGGCCAGATTGATCGAATTGCGCCACAGGGCGTGCTTTATCGCGCGTTTCGTTGCCTCGGTATAGTCTTGGCGCCGCAGGGAGCTTCCCATGCCAAATTCAGTAAGCAGAAGGGTTTTGGGCATTAGAATTCCACTCCTGCTTGCGCTTTGATCCCGTCGCGGAAGGGGTGTTTGATCAACTCCATCTCGGATACTAGATCCGCGGCCTCAATCAATTCGGGTTTTGCGTTGCGTCCCGTCAAACAGACGTGGGTCATTTCGGGCTTTTCGGTCAGCAGAAAATCGACCACCTCGTCGATATCCAGATAGTCGTTGCGCAGCGCGATGTTGATTTCATCCAGCAATACGAACTTGATCTCAGGATCGCGAATGAAATCTTTTGCCTTTTCCCAGCCAGCTAGAGCCGCCGCAATATCCCGTTCGCGATCCTGTGTTTCCCAAGTAAAACCCTCGCCTGAAACCACAAACTGGCACTGATCGGCGAAATGTTCTTGCAGCAGAGATCGTTCGCCAGTCGCCCGAGATCCTTTGATAAATTGCACGACTGCGCAAGGCATCCCATGCGCGATAGAGCGGAAAACCATCCCGAACCCAGACGACGATTTTCCCTTGCCCTTGCCGGTATGCACGATGATTAGCCCCTTTTCTTCGGTCTTCGTGGCCATCATCCGATCTCGGGCGGCTTTGATCTTTTTCATCTTCTCGCTGTGGCGGGCGTTCACATCGTCTGTCACGGGGCACCTATTGCTTGACAATCCTGGGTCAGATCGCCCAAGAGCGATCCGTTGGTGCTTGTCATATGACAGGTGAAAAGGGAATGCGATACGGGATGCGACCATCCTTGAAACGCAGCCGCCCCCGCGACCGTGACCAAGGAGGTCGTCCAAAGCCACTAGTGCGTCGTCACCGGGAAGGCAGGACAACCGCCAGAGCCATAGCTCTGACTTTGCAAGCCGGGAGACCTGCCAGCACTTGAAACGTGAACCGGACGGGGGTTTCCGGAGGCGGGTTTGACCATCGGTCCCCCGTTCTTTGCCCCGCCCAAGCAAGGATAACCTGATGACCGCACTACGGGAAACCGAACTGCTTGTCTGCACAACCTGCAGGATGGGAATGCCAACCGACATCGAAGGCCCGCGACCGGGTGTGCAATTATTCGATGCCTTGTCGCAATCTGCGCTACCCGAAGGCGTCGTGTTAAAACCCGTCGAGTGTTTGTCTAATTGTAAAGAAGGATGCTCTGTCGTTCTGCGGAGCGCTGGAAAATGGACTTATGTCTACGGCCGCTTTGATCCTGCCAATGGAGCTGTGGACACAATTGTAGACGGCACCACCAAATACCACGCATCAGAAGACGGTCTTGTCCCTTGGCGCGAACGCCCCGAACATTTCCGTAAAAACTGCATCGCACGCATTCCACCTCTGGAGATCCCGAATGTCTGACCTCGCCAAACTTCCCGTCACTGTCATCACCGGCTTTCTAGGTTCTGGCAAAACAACTCTTGTTCGGCACCTTATGCAGAACCCGGGGGGTAAACGTCTAGCAGTCATCGTCAACGAGTTCGGAGATGTTGGCGTGGACGGCGAGATTTTAAAATCCTGCGCGATCCCCGAGTGCCCCGCCGAAAACATTATGGAATTAGCAAACGGCTGCATCTGTTGCACCGTGGCGGACGATTTCATCCCGACGATCGAGGCACTGATGGCAATTGAGCCTCGCCCCGAACACATCCTCATCGAAACTTCGGGTCTGGCTTTACCCAAACCGTTACTGAAAGCGTTCGATTGGCCTGATATCCGCTCGAAAATCACCGTAGACGGCGTGATCGCACTAGCTGATGCCGAAGCTGTCGCCGCTGGTCGCTTTGCGCCGAATGTTGAAGCCGTGGATGCTCAGCGCTTGGCCGACGACAGCATCGACCACGAAACACCGCTGTCGGAAGTGTTTGAAGACCAGATTTCCTGCGCAGATATCATCCTTCTAACAAAACCTGATCTTGCTGGTCCCGAAGGAGTGGCAAAAGCCAAAGAGATCATCCACGCCGAAGCCCCGCGCCCGCTTCCCATTGTCGAAGTTGCCGAAGGTGTCGTTGACCCTCGGGTTATCCTTGGTTTGGAAGCTGCCGCTGAGGATGACATGGATTCTCGCCCTAGCCATCACGACGGTCATTTCGATCACGAGCATGATGATTTTGAAAGTATCGTGGTTGAGTTGAACGAACTTCCTGACGCCACTGAGCTAACTGCTAAAATCGAAAAACTAGCAAATGATAACAACATTCTACGAGTCAAAGGTTATGCAGCCATTCAAGGCAAGCCGATGCGCCTTCTTGTGCAAGCCGTGGGCGCCCGTGTTCGTGCACAATTTGATCGGCCTTGGAAACCGGAAGAAGGCCGTAAGGGTAAACTGGTCGTGATCGCGGAACATGACGACATAGACCGCGCGGCGATCGAAGGCGTTCTGAAAGGCTAACCGATGCACGTCGTCTTTCGCGAAAGTCATGGGCTTGAGGAATCCGAGACGCCTCGCGATCTTGGCCACAGCCCTGCCGATCTTGTGGTCCTGTCATTTTCGGATAGTGACCTTGGCGCATTCGCGGCCGGTTGGCATCGGTCCGAAGGCAAGTTACCTTCGCTTCGATTGGCAAACCTTTCTCAACTTAAGCACCCGCTCTCAGTGGATACCTACATCGAGCAGACGCTTTCAGGAGCTAAAGGCATCTTGATCCGTCTGATCGGTGGCGTCCCTTACTGGGCATACGGGCTTGAGCAGGTTTTTGAACTTGCCAAACAAAAAGGAATGGCTTTGGCGGTACTTCCAGCAGACGGTCGCCCTGACGAACGGCTGGATGCCTATTCCACTTTGCCAAAGTCCACTCTGCATCGCTTGACCCATTTGTGCGACCAGGGCGGCGAAGTCGCAGCCCATGCCGCACTTGCGCAGCTTTCTCTTGCCGCTGGTCTGTATGCTGGACCTGTTCAAGGTTCCAAGTCGCTTCCCGCTTTCGGCGCGTGGACACCGGAAACCGGCCCGACACACGCTCAATGCTCAACCGACAAACCTTTGATTATCCTGACATTCTACCGATCCTATCTGGTTTCGGCCGATCTTGATCCGGTCAAGTCCTTGTTCAATGCATTCCGCAGCAAGGGATACGAGGTGCTGGGGCTGTTTGCACCGTCCCTGAAAGCCCGTCAGGCGGCAGAATGGATAGAGGCCAAAATCAAAGAGTTGGCGCCTGCCGCTATTGTCAATCTAACGGCATTCTCGGGCAAAGGTAACGCTGGAAGCTCTCCTCTGGACATAGCAGACTTTCCTGTCTTTCAGGTAGCGCTTGCGACATCAGACCGTAAGTCATGGGCCGACGCCGAACGCGGTTTGTCGCCTGCGGATTTGGCAATGCATGTTGTGCTGCCCGAAGTGGACGGACGTATCTTTGCCGGAGTTTCCAGCTTTAAAGAGGCCGGAGAAAGCGATGCGGCTCTGGAGTATACTCGCATCGCGCATCAAGCGGACAAAGTTCAAATCGCTCAGATCGTAGAACGTGTAGATGGCTGGATTCAGTTGGCTCAAAAAGACCGCGCCGACAAAAAGTTGGCTGTAATATTGTCCACCTATCCAGGCCGCGATTGGCAGATGGCCCATGCGGTGGGGCTTGACGCATTAGCTTCGACCGAAGCGGTTCTGCAAGATTTGTCTGAAGCTGGTTATGACACTGAGCTAGCGGCCTCTTTAGAGCAAGCGTTGACTCAGGAAACGGTCTCCATTCCTATCGGCACCTATCAAACTGCGCTTTCCACTTTGCCGCAATCTTTGCGTGACGATCTTTTTGCCGCTTGGGGAAAGCCAGAAGACGATGCAAACTTTCAAGACGGCGCATTCTTTTTGCCCGCCGTGCGACGCGGCAACGTCCTGATCGCTCTGCAACCAGAACGCGGAACACCGAAAACACGTGACAACGACTACCACGATCTAAGCCGCACACCACGCCATGCCTATGTTGCTTTTTACCTTTACCTTAGACAGACTCAGGATATCGATGCGCTGATCCACATTGGAGCGCATGGCACTCTGGAATGGTTGCCGGGGAAATCGGTTGCGCTTTCCGGCCTTTGTTGGCCTCAAGCGTTGATCGGCAATCTTCCCGTCATTTATCCTTTCATTGTCAACGACCCTGGCGAAGCGGCACAGGCCAAACGCAGGATCGGGGCGGTTACGCTTGGCCATATCCCTCCGGCGCTGAAAGACAGTGAAACGCCCGCGCGCATGTGCGGATTGGAAGCCTTGCTGGACGAGTTTTCAAATGCCGACGGCTTGGACCCGAAACGCCGAGACAGGTTGCAGGCAGACATCCGAGACGAAGCCCGGGCTTTGGGTGTTGAAGCCGACCTTGGTATCACAGACAACATTTCGACTTCCGAAGCGATCACCCGCATAGACCGCTTCGTCTGCGACATCAAAGAGGCACAATTTGGAGACGGTCTGCATATCTGGGGGCGCATGCCAAAGGTTGCCGGGCCGTTTGACCCGACCTCGTCGATCACCACCGAACGCCACGCTCTGCTTGATGCCTTGGACGGGAAACGCATCGAGGCAGGTCCTTCGGGCTCTCCGCATCGTCGCCAGTCAGACGTTTTACCAACTGGCCGAAACTTATACACCACCGACCCGCGTTCGGTTCCAACGCGTTCAGCCTATGCACAAGGGGTGCGTCTGGCCGAGGAACTCGTGCGTCGTCACTTGCAGGAAGAAGGAGACTATCCCAAGGGGCTTATCGTTGACCTTTGGGGCTCGGCCACTATGCGTACAGCCGGCGAAGAATTTGCTATGGCGCTGCATCTGCTTGGGGCAAAACCAGTATGGGATAAAGGGTCAGAGCGCGTCAACGGCGTTGAAATCATTCCAATTGCTGAACTGGAACGCCCTCGACTAGACGTAACCTTGCGGGTTTCTGGCCTGTTCCGTGATGTATTTCCTAACCTCTCCACGCTGTTCGCTCAGGCTATTTCGGCCTTGGCCGCGCGCGATGAAGCGCCGGATTGGAACCCCTTCGTAGGCAAAAATACGGGTTATCGCGTTTTCGGTCCTGCCCCGGGCAGCTATGGCGTAGGCATGGGCGAATTGGTCGACGATTACACAGAAACAGCCCGTGCAGATGCTGGAAAAGCTTGGCTTGCAGCTTCAAGCTGGGGGACCGACGGTAAAAGCACAAAACGCGATCTTGACGGCATCGCCGAGCTGGTTGCCAAGTCCGACAGCTTTGTTCACTTGCAAGATTTGCAAGAAACCGACATCCTTTTGGCCGAGGACTATGCAACGCACGAGGCCGGATTTGCTGCGGCAAAAGCCCAAACTGGTGGCAAAGCAGCACTCTATCATCTCGATAATACGGACCCAAGCAATCCACGCGCCCGCACTTTGAAAGAAGAAGTTGCCCGCGTCGTTCATGCCCGTGCCACCAATCCCAGCTGGATTGCGGGAATGCAACGCCATGGATTCCGCGGAGCAGCCGAAATCGCAGCCACATTGGATCACTTGGGGGCATTCGCACATCTTGCAGATGCAGTCGGCCCGCATCTGTTCGACGCATATCACGACGCCACATTAGGCAACGATGATGTGGTGGCCTTTATGCAAGACGCCAATCCCAAGGCCTTACAGGCACTTAGAGACAGGTTTGCAGCTTTGCATGAAGCAGGCCTGTGGCAAACGCGGAGAAACTCTATCCTTGCAGATATCGAGAGACTGACATGAACGACCCCATCGTACAGGGTTGGTGCCCCGGCGCTTTTAAACCGATGATGTCCGGTGACGGTTTGGTTGTACGCGTCCGCCCCCTTGCCGCCGAAATATCCGCTCATCAGGCAAGGGGTATGGCAGATGCGTCTCTGAAATATGGCAATGGTTTCATTGATCTAACAAATCGCGCTAACCTCCAGATACGGGGCGTATCAGACGATAGCTATCTCAGTCTCGTTCAGGAATTGAATGATATATCTCTGTTGGATAGCGACCCAGCAATTGAGCCACGCAGAAATATAGTTCTAACACCGTTTTACGAAACTGATGATCTTTCACACCGTATTTACAAGCAATTGGTCGCAAACCTACATAGGTTTCCTGACTTCCCAGGTAAATTTGGATTTGCAATTGACTGTGGCGACAGACGCATTCTGAGCGATGTGCCTGCGGACATCCGTTTTGAAACCGACGCTGACGGAATGCCTATTCTGCGCGCCGAAGGTGTGGACAGAGGCTTTGCGATCAGCGAAGAAACAGCCGTTGAACAGTCTCTAGCGTTGGTCAAGTGGTTCTTAGAGAACCGCACTAAAACCATTCGGCGCATGCCGAAGCTGCTTGAACAGGTCGAACTTCCAGAAAATTTCCAAGTCATACCCCCAACCGACGCCCGATCCGCAACCCGTCCTGGCTTAACGCATGGCGGATGTGCGTATGCTGTTCCTTTTGGCCAGATGGCCGCTGATGATTTAGCCAAGTTGGCTGAATTGGCACCTTCTCTGCGCATCACCCCTTGGCGAAGCGTTTGGTTGCGGGATGCAGCCGCAATCCCATTCGAGACCCTGATTTCATCTCCTGAGGACCCCCGTTTGAACGTCGATTCCTGCGCAGGAAAGCCCTATTGCCCGCAAGCGACCGTGGAAACCCGCCGACTTGCTAGCAAACTGGCCGGTCGATGGCCGGGGCACCTGCACGTATCCGGTTGTTCAAAAGGCTGCACACATCCCGCACCTGCCGATGTCGTTCTTGTTGGCCGAAACGGCCGTTTTGATCTTGTGATGGGCGGCACAGCGTGGGATGAGCCAAGCCGAACCGGATTATCTTCGGAAGACATCTTAGAACTGGATCTGACCTGATGCCGTACAACTATGAAAAGGATGGCGCGGCCATCTATAAGGAAAGCTTTGCTACGATCCGTCGTGAGGCTGAGTTAGCTGAGTTTGATCTGGACGAAGAACAGGTTGTGGTGCGTATGATCCATGCTGCAGGCATGGTCGGACTTGAAAAATATGCAAAATTCTCGCCAGGTTTTGTCAAAGCAGCCCGAAGTGCGCTAGAAAATGGTGCCCCGATCCTGTGTGATGCACGCATGGTATCCGAAGGCGTGACGCGCGCCCGCCTGCCCGCCAACAACGAAGTTCTTTGCACATTGCACGCCGAGGGCATTCACGAGTTGGCAGCCCAAATGGGTAATACCCGCTCGGCAGCCGCGCTGGAACTGTGGCGTGACAAGCTTCAGGGCGCGGTCGTGGCGATCGGCAATGCGCCCACCGCCTTGTTCCATCTTCTGAACATGCTGGAAGACCCCACCTGCCCTCGTCCAGCTGCCATCATCGGTTGTCCTGTCGGGTTCATCGGCGCCGCTGAAAGCAAAGATGCGTTGTGGAAAGACCAACCGGTTCCTTGCTGCATCGTCGAAGGCAGACTTGGCGGCAGCGCCATCACAGTGGCCGCAATAAACGCAATCGCGAGCCGAAAAGAATGAGCGCGGGAACAGTATATGGCGTGGGTCTAGGACCGGGTGATCCTGACCTGATGAGTGTACGTGCAGACCGGCTGGTGCGCGGTGCCAAAAACATCGCGTATTTCCGCAAAAAGGGGCGCATGGGCCAAGCACGGCAAATCGTCGAAGGTATGCTGCGCCCAGACGTCAAAGAGTTTGCAATGGAATATCCTGTAACAACCGAAATTCCGGTGGATGATCCGCGCTACAACGAAATTCTGGCTGAGTTTTACGAAAGCTGCACGTCTTACTTACGCCAACTCTCGCGGCTTGAAGACGACGTTGTGGTATTGTGCGAAGGTGATCCGTTTTTCTACGGCTCCTTCATGCATCTATATAGCCGCTTGAAAGGCAAGGTTCCGGTCGAGGTAGTGCCAGCTATCACCGGTATGTCAGGGGCTTGGACAGCAACCGAACAGCCCATTACTTGGGGTGATGATGTGTTGACCGTTTTGGCCGGCACGCTGTCTGAATATGAACTTACAAAGCGTATGGCGGAAACAGATGCGCTTGTGGTGATGAAAATCGGGCGCAACATGGAAAAGGTATGCCGTTCCTTGAAAGCTTCCGGCAAATACAACGATGCCTGGCTGGTGGAATATGCCACCATGCACCAGCAGACCGTCCGAAAAGTGACAGAAATCAAAGAAGAAATTGCTCCCTACTTTGCGATCATCGTCGTGCATGGACAGGGGCGCAGACCGTGACCGGCGCGCTTTATATCGCGGGACTTGGTCCTGGGAGTGACGACCTGGTGACACCTGAAGTGACGGCAGTGTTAAATCAGGCAACCGATATTGTCGGCTATATCCCTTACGTCGCGCGCGTGACTGAACGGCCGGGTCTTACCCTTCATCCCAGTGATAATCGCGTCGAGATTGACCGATCTCGACATGCGCTGGAAATGGCGAGCGCGGGAAAGAATGTTGTTGTTGTATCCTCGGGCGATCCAGGCGTTTTTGCCATGGCCTCGGCTGTGTTTGAAGCGGTTGAGAACGGCCCGAAAGAGTGGCGCAATCTGGATATTCAGGTGTTACCCGGGATCACGGCTATGCTGGCGGCCTCGGCCCGTGCTGGCGCTCCTTTAGGGCACGATTTCTGCACTATCAATTTGAGCGATAACCTTAAGCCGTGGGAGCTGATTGAAAAGCGGTTGCGACTTGCAGCAAAGGCCGATTTCGCGATGGCCTTTTATAATCCAAGATCGAAGTCACGTCCCGAAGGGTTTGTCAAAACGCTCGATATCCTCAAGGATGAATGCCGCGATAGTCGTCCAGTGATATTCGCCCGAAATGTTTCGCGACCAGACGAGGAAATCCGCGTTGTCCCGCTGGATCAAACCACGCCGGATATGGCAGATATGCGCACAATGGTAATTGTGGGATCGTCCCAAACGCGGATCATCGAGCGCGAAGGTTCGCCAATCGTTTATACCCCGAGGTCCGTCGGGTGATCCTTCAACCAGCGCATAACCTCATCAGCGCTGTGCACTTCATGCCGCGGCGGAATATCCGGGCGGTCGATCATCAATACCTCTATTCCAAGGTCCCTAGCCGCATCGATCTTCGAGCGCGATCCGCCGCCTCCAGCATTTTTCGAAACGACAAGGTCAATGCCGTACTGACGCAAAAGCGCGAGATCGTCATCATACGAAAACGGTCCCCGGGCGATGATCGCGTGATAGTCGGGAAACGCCAGCGCTTCGGTCGGTTGATCAACCAGCCGCAACAGATAAAAATGCTGCGGATGATGGATGAACTCATTCAGGTGCATACGACCGACGGCCAAAAAAACCCGCTTTGGCGCCCCAGCCAAACGCTCCGCCGCATCCGAAATATCCGCTGCACGGGTCCATCGGTCTTTTTCCGTTGGCATCCATGGTGCGCGCGTCAATGCGATCAAAGGCGTTCTGGTTTTCGAACAAGCCGCAATTGCATTGTGGCTCATCTGCGCGGCAAACGGATGGGTCGCGTCAATCACATGCGTAATTCCGTTTTCTCGGATGTATACCGCAAGCCCGCAGGCGCCACCAAATCCGCCAACACGCGTAGCCAAGGGTTGCGGCTTGAGCGCCTCGACCCGACCCGCGAAGGACATAACAGCTTGAACACCGGCCTCGGAAAGCTGCCTCGCCAAGGCGCTTGCTTCAACCGTGCCCCCAAGCAGAAGGAGGTTTTGGATCATGTCTGACACTCCGTGGCTCAGCATCATTGGGCTGGGCGAAGATGGACCGGAAGGGCTAAGCGCCGCAAGTCGGAAAGCTTTGTTAGACGCCGAAATCATAATGGGTCCGCCGCGTCATTTGCAGTTGCTAGGCTCGACTGACGCAAGCCTTGTCGAATGGCCGGTCCCTTTTGTAGATGGCATTGAAAAGCTATTGGCTCTGCGTGGCCAATCTGTTGCAATGCTCGCATCCGGTGATCCGTTCTGGTTTGGCGCAGGTACCAGTGTTACGCGCCACTTACAGGATCACGAGTGGCAGGCATTCCCGTCGCCTTCAACTTTCTCGTTGGCCGCGTCGAAACTGGGTTGGGCATTACAGGAAACCATATGTATTGGCCTGCATGCAGCCCCGTTGAAGAAACTCAGACCACATCTAGCCGAGGGATTCCAAGCGATTGTGCTGCTTCGTGACGGAAACGCTGTGGAGGAGCTTGCATCTTATCTGAGCGAAGAAATGTTTTCGGAAAGCCGTATTCACGTTTTTGAAGCTCTCGGTGGCGCAAATGAACGCATCCGTGAATTTGTAGCGAAAGAGACTGTTCCTGAAAACATCTCTCACCCCGTGTGTGTTGGAATCGACGTGCGCGGCGCTGGGAAGATACTTCCGTTGGCTTCTGGCAAACCCGACGATTGGTTCGAAAACGATGGTCAGATTACAAAACGTCCTGTTCGCGCACTGACCCTATCTGCTCTCGCCCCACGGGCTGGAGAGCACCTTTTAGACGTCGGAGGAGGCTCTGGCTCGATTTCGATCGAGTGGTTGCTGGCGCATCCCAAAAATAAAGCCACCATCGTTGAGGCTAACCCCGAGCGCGCAGCGCGCATCAAAACCAACGCTGCCCGCTTTGGCCTTGGCAACCTGACAGTGATCGAAGGGAAAGCCCCTGGGGCCTTGTCAAACATCTTGACTCCCGATGCCATATTCATCGGTGGCGGACTTAGCGAAGCATTATTGCAAAACTTGGTTGAAAAAATGCCAGCCGGGACGCGACTTGTTGCAAACGCGGTCACTTTGGAAAGCGAAGCATTGCTGGTTCAGTGGCAGTCCAATCGTGGTGGTGATTTACTGCGTATTGAACTGTCCAATATAGCACGGATTGGCGGCAAGCGGGGCTGGAAAGCTGCCTACCCGCTGGTTCAATGGAGCGTCATCCTATGATCGTTGCTGGGTTCGGATATCGCGGGGCAGTCACAGTAGAAAGCCTGAAAGACGCACTGAAACTGGCGTGTTCTCAGGCAGGACTTGCGCAAACTGCGCCTTTCGCAATTGCTGTCCCAACTGACAAAGCTAGAATCGCAGCGTTTCAAGATTTTGCAGCCAGCCTTAATAGTCGCGTGATTGAAGTCGACCCTGCGCAATTCTACAACATTGAGACCCTCACACGTTCAGAACGAGTGCAAGCCAAGCGCGGCACCGGCAGCGTGGCAGAAGCCGGTGCTTTAATCGGTGCTGGATTGAACGCCCGACTTCTTGGACAACGCGTGATTTCTACTGATCGCATGGCCAGTTGCGCCTTAGCCAATGGAGAGCCCGAATGACCGTTCACTTTATCGGAGCGGGTCCCGGTGCGCCGGACCTTCTAACTTTACGGGGGCGCGATCTGATCGCTTCTTGTCAGATTTGTCTTTACGCTGGGTCACTAGTGCCCAAAGCAATTCTGGAACATTGCCCCGATGGTGCGACGATCATCAACACGGCCCCTCTTGATCTGGATGCAATCATCGCCGAATGCCGCAAAGCTCATGACGCGGGGCACGACGTGGCCCGCTTGCATTCGGGAGACCTGTCGGTCTGGTCTGCAATGGGTGAACAGATCCGTCGCCTGAAAGCCGAAGGCATACCCGTTAGCGTCACCCCGGGGGTTCCGTCTTTTGCCGCTGCCGCTGCGGCTTTGGAAACCGAACTAACCCTTCCCGGTCTGGCACAATCTGTAGTGCTGACCCGTACCCCCGGTCGTGCTTCGACAATGCCCGCAGGCGAAACGCTGGCGAACTTTGCGGCCACAGGTGCGACGCTTGCCATTCACCTTTCGATCGGCAATCTGGACAACGTGATCGCCGACCTGACCCCCTTCTATGGTGCTGACTGCCCCGTGGCCGTGGTTTATCGCGCGAGCTGGCCAGATCAGCAGATCATCCGCAGCACACTGGCGGCGTTAAAAGTCGATGTGACGGAAAACATTACGCGAACAGCGTTGATTTTGGTCGGTCCCGCGCTTGCTGGAGAGGGCTTTGATGAAAGTTGCCTTTACGCCGCCGATTACGACCGCCGCTACCGGCCTCAGACAGCGGAAAGCCCTTGGAGCGAATGGAAGGAAGGCGATGACTAACCCGCCAGGCATACTTATTTCGGCCCCGTCTTCGGGCACAGGCAAAACCACGGTTATGCTTGGGCTATTACGCGCACTTTCCGAGGATGGTCTGACCGTACAGCCCTTCAAAAGCGGGCCGGATTATATCGATCCAGCGTTCCACCGTGCTGCGGCTGGTCGACCATCTTTCAATCTTGATAGTTGGGCTATGGACAGCTCACTAATCTCGGCCATTTCAGCCGAAGCGTCCGGCGCGGACATCGTGGTTGCCGAAGGTTCAATGGGCCTATTCGACGGCGTCGCAACACAAGGGGAAACCGGTCACGGCACCAGCGCTCAAACGGCAAAGCGCATGGGCTGGCCGGTTATTTTGGTCATCGACGTGGGCGGTCAGGCGCAGTCGGCGGCGGCAACCGCGCTTGGGTTCAAATCTTATGACCCGGACCTGCCCTTTGCCGGTGTGATCCTAAACCGCGTTGCCAGCCCACGCCACGAACGCCTGACCCGACTGGGGATGGAACGCGCAGGCGTCAAAGTTCTAGGATCATTGCCGCGCCGCGGTGATTTGACCCTGCCCGAAAGACATCTTGGGCTGATTCAGGCCGTGGAACACCCTGATCTCGAGGCGGCAATAACAAATTACGCAGCATTTCTTCGTGAAAACGTAGACCTTGAAGCGATTAAGGCAGCGGCTACGTCGGGCATCACTCCTGCATCCGGCTCACTTCCGAAACCTCCTGCTCAGCGGATCGCGTTGGCGCAGGACGCGGCCTTCAGCTTTACTTATCCACACCAGCTGGAAGGCTGGCGGCGGGCGGGCGCCGAGATTTTGCCGTTCTCACCGCTGGCAAACGAAGGCCCCGATCAAAGCGCCGATCTGGTCTGGCTGCCAGGGGGCTACCCGGAACTGCATGGCGGCACTTTGGCGGCAGCCGAAACTTTCCGAGCGACTCTACGCAATCATGCAGAAACCAAACCGGTTCACGGCGAATGTGGAGGATACATGGCTTTGGGTGAAGCGCTGATCGACAAACAAGGCCACCGGCACCAGATGGCGGGTCTTTTGCGCGTGGTCACCAGCTATGAAAAACGCAAGTTTCACTTGGGCTACCGCAAGGCCACCCTGAACCTGCCGGTTCTGGGCTTTGACGCAGGCACCGCGCTGCGAGGACACGAATTCCACTATTCCACCATTTTGGAAGAAAAAGACGCGCCTTTGGCGCAGGTCACTGATGCCGACGGCAATCCGGTTCCCGAAACGGGATCGAAAAAAGGTCATGTCAGCGGTACATTCTTCCATCTTATTGCCGAGGCGCATACATGAGCGGATTTGTTAGCTTCGTTGGTTCGGGTCCGGGAGATCCCGAACTGCTCACACTGAAAGCCGTTGATCGCCTTCAGCGGGCTGATGCCGTCTTGTTCGATGACCTATCTGCAGGTCCCATTCTGGAACATGCCGGCGTCGAGGCTGATCTGGTAGGTGTCGGCAAACGCGCAGGCCGCCCGTCGCCCAAGCAGGACCATGTCAGCAAGCTATTGGTTGAGTACGCTCAGGCATGTGGTCGCGTGGTGCGTTTGAAATCAGGGGACAGCGGCGTTTTCGGAAGGCTGGAAGAGGAAATCCATGCCCTGAAAGAAGGTGGCATTCCTTATGAAATCATCCCCGGAGTACCTTCGGCCGTCGCTGCAGCGGCTGCAGCGGGAATTCCACTGACACGACGGATGACAGCCCGCCGCGTTCAGTTCGTGACAGGGCACGATGTGACGGGGAAGCTGCCCGAACACCTAAACATGTCTGCTTTGGCCGACCCCGAGGCTACGACGGTCATATTCATGGGAAAGCGTACTTTTCCAAGGCTTATGGACATGCTTTCCAAAGCTGGGTTGCCTGAAACAACTCCTGCGCTTTTAGCAGAAAACGTCTCGCACCCTGATCAGATGGTTACTCGCGGCACGATGGGCTCTCTTGCGCTCGAATTGTCCAAAGACGTTGGCAACAATCCAGCTCTGATCCTGTACGGACCGTTAGCGGACTTCGGAGATTCTGATGATTGACCTTTGGCTTATCGGCATCGGAACCGGAAATCCCGATCACGTGACATTTCAAGCCGCGGAAGCGATCCGAAAAGCCGACCTTATTCTAATCCCGCGCAAAGGTCCTAACAAGGCTGATTTGGCAGACATCCGCCACCAGATTATCGCCAAAGTCGCAGCCGAAGCCCTTCCTCGCGTGATCGAATTCGACATCCCCGTGCGGAAAGCAGACGGCAATTATCTGGACGGCGTATCCGACTGGCACGATGCGATTGCGATTGTCTGGCAGCAAACGATCACTTTGCACGAAGCCGATAACAAGCGTGTGGCACTATTGGTCTGGGGCGATCCATCTCTTTACGACAGCACACTTCGGATTGCTGATCGGCTAGAACCAAAACCCAATATCACCGTGATCCCCGGCATTACTTCTCTTCAGGTTCTCACAGCCGCTCACGCTATCCCGATCAACCGAATCGGTGCGCCATTTACAGTCACCACGGGGCGTAAACTGCGCGAAAACGGTTGGCCCGAGGGTGCGGATACAATCGCTGTCATGCTGGATGGAGAGTGTTCGTTTCAGTACCTGGAAGCCGAAAACTTTGAAATTTGGTGGGGAGCCTATGTCGGCATGCCTGAGCAAATACTTCTCAGCGGCAAATTGCATGAAATTCGCGACACTATCGTAAATTATCGCGCGGAATTACGCGAAAAACATGGGTGGATCATGGACATCTATGTTTTGCGCAAACATGAGTAAAACTTGAAAAATCCATTGCGCGATAAGCCAGTTCGCGGTTAAGTGAGCCTGCTTGGTCCGGCATTCTGCCGGCGAAAAGGGAATTCGGTGCGATCCAATCTAACCCGAAGCCGCCCCCGCGACTGTAAGCGGTGAGGTTCTGGCCACTACGCCACTCGGGCAACCGGGGAAGGCGGCCAGACCCGCAGAACCGCAAGCCAGGAGACCTGCCAGGCACGCAACAAAAACCAGCCGTCGGGTGCGACGGTAAGGAGGACAGTATGACAACAAAAGCATTGAACGCATCCGCGGTTCGCAGCGCAGCCCTTCCAGCCCTTTTCGCGGCGGTTCTGGGCTTCTTCATCGTCGCCGTCGCAGGCCACGTACAGGCCAGCGCCCTGCATGACGCGGCACACGACGTGCGCCACTCAACCGGTTTCCCCTGCCACTGAGCAGCTAACCCGTCATGTTTTCCAGAATTCTGACCAGCGCATTGATCGCTGGCGCAGCAGCGGGGCTAATCGCCGCGCTGCTTCAACTTGTTTTCCTACAGCCGGTTTTGCTGCATGCAGAACTGTTTGAGAAAGGCATTCTAACACACTTTGGTTCCGCCCCCATGAGCGAAATGACCGTCGAGCTTCCGGGGTTCGATGCCCAGCGTGATCTGCTAAGTATCGCCTTTTCCATGCTCATCTACGCGGGCTTCGGCCTAATGCTTGTAGCGGCCATGACACTGGCTGAGTCGAACGGCACAAAGATCACAGCCCGATCCGGTTTGATTTGGGGCGTCGCAGGGTTCGTTTCCGTACATCTTGCGCCGGGATTTTCCCTACCACCCGAGGTGCCTGGGGTTGCGGCGGCTGATATAACAGCCCGTCAAATTTGGTGGTTCTCAACCGTGGGGGTAACCATCGTTGCGCTCTGGCTACTAGCTTTTGGGAAAACGCCTGTCGCATGGGTTATATCGGTGGCCTTGCTGATTGCCCCGCATTTAATCGGCGCCCCGCAGTCCGAGATCATGACCGGCCCAGCCCCTACCGAGCTTGGTAGCCTATATGCGGCTCGTGCCTTTGGTGTGAACCTTGCGGGCTGGGTCACGCTAGGGATTCTAGCGGGCTATTTCTGGTCCACAAGCGAAGAATGAAGGCATGAATCGAGCCATCCCAATGCTTCTGATCGGAACCGTTTTCGGCGGGCTGGCAGGATTTCTGCTGGCAGCCGGATACGGTGTCACACTGGACGGTCATGATCATTCAACTGATCATGACCAGACAACATCGGTCTCGGCGCACATTCACGATGATATTCTGCCTTTAGCAGATGACGAGACGACCCCGACGATCAACGTGGTCCTGCACGCCGACCCTGCGGGCGGTTGGAATATTGAGCTGCGTACCACTAATTTCCGATTCAGCCCTGAACATGTCTCGCAAGCCCATCAGGATGGTGAAGGTCATGCGCACGCATACCTGAACGGCCGAAAGATCGCGCGGCTCTATGGGCATTGGATGCAACTTCCCGCCGTCAAAAGCGGTGATGTTGTAGCAGTTGGACTGTACTCAAACGATCACAAAGCATTGAGCGTTGGCCAAAAGGCCATTGTTGCATCCGTCTCGATCCCTTAGTCGTTCAATGCAGGCACCTTTGCCCTCAATTTATGGCGCAGGCGCCCACACGGGCGCGCGTCCTTGATCCAGCCCTTATGGGATTCGAGATAAGCTTGACAGGTACGGACAACATCCGTCGCGTCATGGTTCAAATCTACACCCGAAAACACAAATGTCGCTTTTCCCTGTCCTTGAAGGGATAACACAATGGGGCTTTCGCAGGCACCAAGACATGCCGCTTGTGTAACCTCGACACATGCTTCAAGACCAGATTCATTCAATGCCTGCCGGATCGACGCACTATCTCGGTCGAAATCGGCATTCTCGCAAATACTACACAGCCTCAGTGTGATATATGAGTCTTCAGAATGCGAGGTCACGTCTCATTTCCAATTTTCATTCTGTGTCTCCTTGCGGAATAACGAAGCGGAACTCAAGCTTTACACAAAGTTTGGCTCATGCGTTACACAATCGCTTGCATGTCCCAAGAATCTGAGGATAAACACAGCCCAACGGAGCGGTGGCCGAGTGGTCGAAGGCGCACGCCTGGAAAGTGTGTAGGC
>CAYVRN010000037.1:26558-28173 GCA_964453855.1 uncultured Rhodobacterales bacterium | reverse complement strand
GACTGGCAACGCGAACAGCCCATATTTTGGGAACATGAAGGCAATGCAGCCATTCGGCTGGGGCAGTTCAAACTTGTTCGCCTCCATGACACAGCTTGGGAACTCTACGACATGGAGGCCGACCGTACCGAATTGACCAATCTCGCGGGCCGGAACCCAGTACTTGAGCGCGAACTCATTGGCCAATACCAAGCATGGGCAGAAAACGCCGGTGTTATCGACTGGAATGAGGTTTTGCCAAAACTTATTAAGGCCTGGCAGTTGGAGACGGTTGATGGGTGATTTGATCTGCATTCCGCCATTGCAATTGTGGGATGCTACGACTGTTTCATCGAGCTGATCAGACCCAACCCTTTGACAACCTCACCAAAAGAAAAGGCTCCCGAAGTCCCCCTCGGAAGCCCCTAATACTTTAATAAACCTAGCTCACGCGCTCGGCTCTGGCTCCATGCCGCCATCGGTCGCCTTTTTTGAGCGTGTCTTCGGAATGGCCGTGACGCTTGGCTTATCCGCAACCTCGGAGCCGTCGTCTTCATCCGGTCCCGATTGCGGCGGCTGGCCCTTGATGACGCGCGCGATCTCTTCGCCCGTCAGGGTTTCGTATTCCAGCAAGCCCTGCGCCAGACGTTCCCAATCATCCTTACGGTCGGTCAGGATTTGGAATGCGCGGTCATAGGCTTCCTGAATGAAGCGGCGGACCTCTTCTTCGATGGTTTCTTTGGTATGTGCGGAAACCGAGAAACCGGCCGTGTTGCCTGAATAACCTTCTGCAGCTTCCGAGTAGTCGATGTTGCCGACCTTGTCGGACATGCCCCAGCGCAGCACCATTGCACGTGCCAGACCTGATGCCTGCTGGATATCACCAGCCGGACCGTTCGAGACGTTTTCTTCGCCGTATTTGATGATTTCCGCAGCCTTACCCGCCATGGTCATCGCCAGCTTTTCCTCGCATTCCGACTTGTGCCAATTCAGGCGGTCGATTTCCGGCAAGGACACAACCATGCCCAAAGCCCCGCCACGAGGAATAATCGTGGCCTTATAGACAGGATCACACTGCGGCAGTTCCATACCAACAATGGCGTGACCTGCTTCGTGATAGGCGGTTTTCTCTTTCTGCTCAGGGGTCAGAACCATGCTGCGACGTTCGGCGCCCATCATGACTTTGTCCTTGGCGTTTTCGAAGTCTTCCATCGTTACGAAACGGCGGCCGACACGTGCGGCAGCAAGCGCTGCTTCGTTCACAAGGTTCGCCAAATCGGCACCCGAGAAGCCGGGAGAACCACGTGCGATAATGCGCAGATCAACGTCTGGGCCCAGAGGGGTCTTGCGGGCGTGCACGCCCAAGATCTTCTCACGACCTTTGATGTCGGGATTTCCGACAGTGACCTGACGGTCAAAACGGCCCGGACGCAGCAAGGCAGGGTCCAGAACATCTTTACGGTTGGTCGCCGCGATGATGATCACACCTTCGTTGGCTTCAAATCCGTCCATTTCGACCAGCAACTGGTTCAGCGTCTGTTCGCGCTCGTCATTCCCGCCGCCATATCCGGCACCACGATGGCGACCCACAGCATCGATCTCGTCGATGAACACGATGCATGGCGCGTTCTTCTTC
>CAYVRN010000037.1:19303-26548 GCA_964453855.1 uncultured Rhodobacterales bacterium | reverse complement strand
TTCGCCTGCTCGAACATGTCGCGGACACGGCTTGCACCGACACCAACAAACATTTCCACAAAGTCAGAGCCTGAGATGGTGAAGAACGGCACACCCGCTTCACCGGCCACCGAACGGGCCAGAAGCGTTTTACCAGTACCCGGAGGGCCCACCAGCAGCGCGCCTTTGGGAATTTTACCACCAAGGCGGCTGAATTTCTGCGGATTGCGCAGGAACTCGACGATTTCCTCAAGCTCTTCTTTGGCTTCGTCAATACCGGCCACATCGTCAAAGGTCACACGCCCCTGCTTTTCGGTCAGCATCTTTGCCTTGGATTTACCAAAGCCCATCGCGCCACCTTTGCCGCCGCCTTGCATCCGGTTCATGAAGTAAATCCAGACACCGATCAGCAGCAGGAATGGCAGAAGCGAAATCAAAAAGGCCTGCAGGCCTGACTGTTCCTGACTTTCGGCCGTAAACGGCACGTCATTTTCAATCAGCAATGTGGTGATTTCAGCGTCGTACGGTTTGATGGTCACATAGTTACGGCCATCCGAACTGGTGAAGCGAACCTTTTCGCCGTCCAGTGTCGCAGACCCAATGGCACCCTCTTCAACCGACCGCACGAATTCGGAATAGCTGATTTGCTGGCTTGAAACAGTCGTGCTGTTTCCGCTGAACAGATTGAACAGCGCCAGAACCAGAAGGAACAGGACCACCCAAAAAGCGACATTTCTCGCGTTACCCAAGGATATTCTCCTAAAACTGTTACCCGCGCGCGACGCGCGGTTCTGGACTTAAAATAGACATGCAGACAAAAGGTTCAACGCCCAGCGACAGCATTAAAGAAATCTGCGTCACTTCGGTGCAAAACCGCCGACCAGCCATGCCCGTATCCGACCAATGGGGCCGCAATGAGGCGTGAGTGATCCCAAATCGCCGGAGAAGCAAGTAAAATAGGGCGTAATAAGCCAAAATCCCGCCAATTAGGGCAGAGTTTTAGCCCCTTTTCCCCCAATGCACGGACGGTCAACGCCTCTGGACCGCAAAGTTTCCATTTTCCATCCCAAACGGCGTCAGACGCGCAAATGTGATCGGCCGCGGCCGGTTCCCGCACAATCCAGATCGCATCTTTCTTGGTCAACAGCAGGCAACCCTGAAGAGTTGCCGCCTTTCCAGCCACCAAATCCGCCAGCTTACGAAGAACCTCGTCACCGCGTGCAGGCTTGGCCAACGGTGCCACCCATGCAAGGCAATGGGTCAGCAGACGGCGCTGTATCTCAGCCGGTTCTTTCAGAACATCCGGCGCAAGCTTCACGGCGCCCGAGATTGGGATTGCATGATGTTTCAGCGCTAGCTTAACGGCATGATTCATCACCTCGCGCACACGCTGCATATTTCCCGCAACGTCCGAAAGGGCATCGAGGGTCAAGCCAAGCCCGTCCAGCACCTCGCGCGACTGTCGTATGCGAACCCGCTCGTAGCTATTGTCCTCATTTGTCGGATCATCCACCCACTGCTGCCCAATGTCAGTCAGGTAGTCGCGCAACTGAAGGCGCGTCACCCCAAGCAATGGACGCATCCATTCAAGCCCCCGATCCTGTCGCCGCAAAGGCATAGCAGACAACCCATCCGCGCCTGCGCGTCGTGCCAATGCCATCAGAACAGTCTCGGCCTGATCATCTTGTGTATGGGCCAGCAATACCGTTGCCACACCATCCGCACGGGCTGCTTTGGCGATAAGATCATAGCGCGCCCGCCGGGCTTCAGCGGACAGGTTGCCCTGACCATCCCACTCACTCCACGCCAAAGCGCGATGGACCAACCCGAACCTTTGGCACAAAGACGCAACAAAGCGTACTTCATCCGCCGCTTCGGGGCGCAATCCATGATCGACAGAATACACAAACAGCCTGGCGCCCTGCGCCTTGGCCCAGCCAACCGCCAACCGCAGCATGGCAACCGAGTCTCCGCCACCAGACACCGCCAGCCCAAGCGGGCCGGTGATCCCGTCCAAACTTCGGGCGAACGTCTCTGTTAAATCGGTGTCACCCCTCACGGGCAACTCAGGCTGACCAGCTGATCCGTTGCTTCAAGCGCAGCTGCCGACGTGGGGAACCGACGACCGACTTCACCCAGCATTACGCAGGCTTCGTCGAATTGGCCAATGGCCGCCATCATGCGCCCCAATTGCAACAATGCAACCGATGCCTCGGCACCCTGTGGGTTCAAGCTGAACGCTGCCAGATAGGCCCGTCCCGCTTCACGTGGATTGCCTAAAAGCTCAAGCGCCCGTCCACGCCCCATTTGCGCCTGAACGCCCAGCGGACCACCCGGATAAGCTGCTAGAAAGTCTTTGAACAATTGTGCCGCATCTTGATAGCGCTTTTCTTCCATCGCCATCTGCGCCGCTTCGAAATCCGCGCGTTCAGCAACGGCAAGCTGTTCGCCTTCAACAGCGCCAAGTCCACTAAACACGGGGCTAACGGGGGCGTTTGCACCACCGCCCAGCGAAGGCGTTTCTCCGAGCGCGCCGATATCACACGACGGCTCAAGTTCGCACAGGCGGAACTCCAGATCGCCCACGCGGTTGGTGCCATCGGCCACAACCCGACCGATCATATACTCAAGCTCTTCAGTGCGAGCGGTCAGAACCTGCAGGCTTTGTTCGATCGAGACCACACGATCCAGCATTCCATTGCTGCCCGAAACTGTTGCCTGCAATCCCGACGGGTCCAATTCTTTCTTGATCGAAAGAATATCCCGATACAGCACAGACAATTCAGACCGGATATCTGCCAGCGTTTTATCCTGCGCCATCACCGGCACAGGCAAGGCAAAGGCAATAGCGGCAACAAGGGCTGTGAAACGCATCAAAAGGCCTCCGTCGGTTCGCTTAGAAGCCCGCGACCAGAACGGTCACAGCGCGGCGGTTCTGCGAATAGCAGCTTTCGTCGCTGCACAGTTGCGCTGGGCGCTCTTTGCCGTAGCTGACCGTTTTCACACGGTTGCTGGCGACACCGCGACTTATCAGATAATCACGGGCCGAGTTCGCACGGCGATCGCCCAGTGCAAGGTTGTACTCGCGTGTGCCGCGTTCATCCGCATGCCCTTCGACTATGGCACTGAAACCGGGATTGCTGATCAGCCATTCGGCTTGGGCATTCAAAGCGCTGCGGGCATCAGACCCCAGAGTGTATTCATCCACCGCAAACAATACGCGGTCTCCGACCATCTGCTGAAAATACTCGGTCGACTGCGGATCAGCCGCTGCGATACCCGTTGTGTCTGAATTGAAGTAATCAGAAGGACCACCCGACGGGTTGTCGAACTGACCGTTTCGATCACAGGCGGCCAGCGCCAATGCAGCAACCACCAGAACGCTTTTCGTAAAGACTTTCATTTTACTGCTCACTTTTCGTCATTGCCGTCACATTAGCACGGCTCGTGAATTATGGAAATGCTACGCTATTGCAGCGGTCCCCAGCTAGGGTCCGAGGCGCCAAACGGGGTGCTCAATCGTTGCAGATTGCGTCCGGTGATATCAACCGAATACAGCGCCGCCTGCCCCGATGCGCCCTGCGTTTCGCGGGTGAACATGATCACCCGCCCATTGGGCGACCACGTCGGGCCTTCGTCAAGGAAGCTGGCCGTTAACAGGCGCTCTTCCGATCCGTCTGTGCGCATCACACCAATGTGGAAGCGGCCTTTGTGTTGCTTGGTAAAGGCAATCAAATCCCCGCGCGGCGACCAGACCGGCGTGCCATAACGCCCCTGACCAAAGCTGATCCGCTGTGCCTGCCCGCCTGTTGCGGACATGATATATAGCTGCTGGCTACCCGAGCGGTCGCTTTCAAAGACGATCTGGCTGCCATCCGGCGAAAAGCTGGGCGCGGTATCAATCCCCGGCGAGCTGGTCAGACGCACCGATCCGGTGCTGCTAAGGTCCATCCGGTAAAGATCTGTGTTGCCACCTGTTGCCAGCGAAAACACCACCGTGTTGCCGTCGGGCCCAAAACGCGGCGCAAAGCTGATCGAGCCTGGTTGCTCCTCAAGGACACGGCGACGCGCACTGCCCACATCGACCAGATAAATGCGCGGGAAGCCGGTTTCATAGCTGGTGTATAGCACACGGCTGCCATCCGGCGAGAAGCGAGGCGCCAGAACCAACGCGCTGTCGTCGGTCAACATCTGCACATTGGCCCCGTCGTAATCCATGATCGCCAGCGCCTTTTTGCGGTTCCCCTTGTCTCCGGTTTCCGAAACAAACACGACGCGGCTGTCAAAGTATCCGCTTTCGCCGGTAATCCGGCTATAGACCGCATCGGCCACTTTATGGGCCATGCGCCGCCAGCCTTCGGTGGTTCCGGCAAATTGCAGACCGTTCCCCAATTCCTGACCGGCGAATACGTCGAACACGCGGAACTGCACAACCAAGCGCCCGTCACGGCTGGTGCTTACCTGTCCGGTGATCAGCGCCTGCGCGTTGATCGCTTTCCAGTCCGAAAACTCGACCGGAGAGGTAAAGCTGGTGATGCCGCTGACAAAGGCACTTTCGTTGATCTTGCGGAACATGCCTGTATTGACCAAATCCGCCGCAACGACCGAGGCGATGTTTCGCCCGACCTCGGCTGCATCTTCGTTCACGGGAACGAATGCAGGGGCGGCGAACGGCAACGGCTCGATCACACCTTCGGTGATCTCGATGCGCAGGGGGCCTTGCGATTGCGCATGAACCGGAAGGGCAAAGGCCAGTATGGCCATCAGGATGGTCAGGAAACGTGTCATCATTTGATCCGCATTTTCTCCGGGTTGAATGTCATTTCTATATCGCGCCACTGGCCATACTTCTCTGCTGGCAGGTCATACCCTGTTGTGCCGCATCTGAGAATAGCCCTTCTGGCTGCTTCAAAAGCTTGTGTAACCGCCTCGCCGCTCCCGCCCGTGCTGGACAGCAATTCGATCGACGCACTTACGGGCTTGCCGCTTTCCTCAAGCCGGACCCCGACTACGACCGTAACGCGCAACGCCGCAGACGACAACGACCCGGTGTTCCAGCAGTTTGATACCGATACCCGCAAGGCTTCGGTTTCACTGAATGTCAAAGGCGGACCGCTTGGGATCTCTTGTTCTTCAACCGGCGCATCGTCCGAGGCCAGCGCCTCGAACAGTGCCGCCTCTGTGGCCGATTGCTGGGCTTGCATTGTCTCTTCGCTGGCCGACCGCTGAGGCCGCAGACGCGGAACAGGCACCGCCCCCGGAGCGCCCGACGGCTTTTCCGCTTCGGTCACAATCTCGGTCGTTGCTTCTTCGGGGGCTGCATCCTCTTGTTGCTCTTCGACCACCTCGTCCGCGACCTCTTGCTCGGCGGCCGCTTCGGTGACCTCTTGCGACACGGCCACATCAAGCTCGGGTCGTAAAAACGGCACCGGCGCCACCCGATCGGCATCGCGGGGCTTGGCTTCCTCACTCTCGTCAATCTTGATATCCGGTCCCGTTTGGAAACTTGGCACAGACATTTCAGGAATCTCGGTTAACAGGTCCTGCACCTGAACCGGTTGGACGTCTTCAAACTCGGGGCTGTCTTCCTCAATCGGCGGCTCTGGATCGTCAGGCACCTCGAACTCGGGGGCAACATCTTCGACCTGCTCCTGCTCGACCACCTCTTCTTCAACCGCCTGAAAGGACAGGTTCTGCATCTCTGTCATCGCGTCCGGCGGCGTTTCAGAGGCTATCAACGCCTCGAACTCGGCTGTGGAAATGACAGAAACGTCGGTGACAACAGGCTCGGGAGGCTCGGAACGGAACACATCGCCGACCAGCACCCAGCCGATCAGCCCGATGTGAAGCGCACCCGAGATATACTGACCCGTGTTCACCGCAGGAACCTTACCCGTCCGTTCCGTCCAGCGCCGGCCCGCCGATATCTGTCACCAGACCGATATCTTCAAAACCGCCCGCATTCAGAGCGCCCATAACTTGCACCACGGTTTCGTAGGGTACAGCCCCGTCCGCACGCAGATACACCTTGGCGCTGTCCCGCTCGGCAGCAATGGCCCGCAACTTGGCCACAAGCTCTTCCCGCGCAGTTTCGGTTTTCTGGATCATCACGACCCCTTCGGCGGTAATCGTCACAGTCAAAGGCTCTTCCTGATCCGTCGCCAAAGCCTTGGCCGCCGTCTTGGGCAGCTCAATCGGCACGCCCACCGTCATCAAAGGCGCAGCCACCATGAAGATGATCAGCAGAACCAGCATCACGTCCACAAACGGCGTGACGTTGATCTCGGCCATCGGAGCCGACCTCCTCCGTCTGCGCCGACGGTTGCCTTTGCCGCTTGATCCGCTGTTGATTACGCCCGCCCCCATGATCAGCTGTCCAACTGACGGCTTAGCAGCGTTGAAAACTCGTCGGCGAAGGCTTCATAGCCTCCAACAATCCGATCCGCATCCGCACTATATTTGTTGTAAAAGATCACTGCAGGGATCGCAGCCAACAGGCCCAAAGCCGTTGCCATCAGCGCCTCGGCAATACCGGGCGCCACAACGGCAAGGTTTGTGTTCTGCTGTGCTGCAATCTCGACAAAAGCGTTCATGATCCCCCAGACGGTGCCGAAAAGACCCACAAACGGCGCGGTTGATCCGATCGTCGCCAAAATTGGCAACCCCTTCTGCAGCTCATCTGTTTCCTTCGCAATCGCTACATCCATCGACCGGTCGATCCGCGCATGTGCCCCTGCGATCAACGCCCCGTCGGTCCGGTGCGAGCGCTTCCACTCGATCATCCCAGCCGCAAATACCCGTTCAGACCGCCCGTCTGGCGTTGACCCGATGTCCTCGAAAAGATCCTCTAAAGGTTCCCCCGACCAAAACGCCCGATCAAACGCATCCGCCTCTCGGCGGGCGGCACGATATAGGATCGCTTTCTGAAAAATGATCGACCACGACCAAAAGGATGACAGGATCAGCAGCAAAACCACAAGTTTCACTGTTAAAGTGGCACGCGCGAATAATGCCCACATGGAGAAATCAATCTCCTGCGCAAGGGCAAGGGTTTCCGTTTCCATAAGTCTGCTCTTTCCGCTCGCCGTTTTACGGCCGTTTTGCCGCAAACTATCCGAATTCAGCCCATAGGCCAACAGATATGCAATAACAGACGCGAAAACCGGCGGATCAGTGCAACATCAGCCGAAGATTTGCCGGCAAACGCGAAGGCTGGCCGGTCTCGGTTAGCGCCACAAGCGTGACCTGTGCAGAAAACAGCACCTC
>CAYVRN010000037.1:0-19203 GCA_964453855.1 uncultured Rhodobacterales bacterium | reverse complement strand
GAAAGTGATGGATCATGCTGCCCCCCCAAGTCTTGCAAACATCCGCAGTGCATGGCTGGCATCCTGCGCCGCCACCGGCAATACCGGATCGTAGGCAGCCCGGATCACATCGGCAATATCGGGGCGCAAAATCGTGGCACCACCCTCGGTCACTGCCAGCGGAGACTGGCTGCGGAACGCGGTATCGGACCACAGCAACACAGTCTGCGCCACCTGCTGCAATGCAAGGGTTTCAGCGGGCAGTTTCGACATCGCCGTGTCCATGCACAAAAACACGAATGCCGCCTTGATCGCGCCATTTTGGTCAAACCGGAACAGACGGTACTGGTTCGCCTCCGCCGCCTTCAGTTTACCCACCAAAGGCCCAAGCTCAGGGATCAGCTTATCGAGATCGGGTACGTCCAGCAGCTCGTCCCAATCTCGGAAGAAAAACATCATCAGGTTCGAACCCAATTCGGGGTCTGTCTCGGCCATGTGATGCCCGGCCAAAGTCACCACAGCTTCGAGCGCGCCTTTGACAATCGACAGCGTTTCATCCTGCACCCCGAACACAATCGGCGCAATCGGACGCCCCCAGCGAGCAAACCCGTATCTGCCATCGGATCGGGTAAAGAGGGCTTCGATATCCTGAGGTGTCATAGGCGCTCCTGTTCTACGCACCCCTTCTGACTCAGCCGCCGTAAAAACTCAATCCGGCTTCTTCTTGGCAAAAATACTCACTTGCCGAACAGATCGGACTGGCCCGGCGCTTTTGGGGCCCGCATGCCCAAATGCGTCCACCCCTTTTGCGCCAACATCCGCCCGCGCGGCGTGCGCTGAATCAGTCCCTGCTGCAATAGAAATGGCTCGATCACCTCTTCCAACGCATCTCGGCTTTCGGAAAGTGCCGCCGCAATAGTTTCAATCCCTACCGGACCACCCGAATAGTTTTCGGCAATCAGTTTGAGATACCGCCTATCCGCCCCATCAAGGCCCAGATCATCCACTCCAAGCCGCGTCAGAGCATGATCCGCCAGATCCCGCGTGACCCGCCCGTCGCCTTCAACCACGGCAAAATCCACCACACGCCGCAGCAGACGCCCCGCGATCCTCGGGGTTCCCCGCGACCGTCGCGCGATCTCGCGCGCGCCCCCTTCGTCCGAAGGCGCCCCCAGCTTGACCGCATTGCGACTGACGATCTGGTGCAACTCGTCCTCGGTGTAAAACTGCAAGCGTGTTGGAATCCCGAAACGATCCCGCAAGGGTGTGGTCAAAAGCCCCAAGCGCGTCGTTGCACCCACAAGCGTAAACGGTTGCAATTCGATCCGAACCGTCCGCGCAGCCGGACCTTCGCCGATCACCAGATCCAGCTCGAAATCTTCCATCGCGGGATAGAGCACTTCTTCCACCACGGGGTTCAACCGATGGATTTCGTCGATGAACAGCACGTCGCGCTCTTCCAGATTGGTCAGAATCGCCGCCAGATCCCCCGCTTTGGCCAAAACCGGCCCCGAGGTCATGCGGAAGTTCACCCCCAATTCGCGGGACATGATCTGCGCTAGTGTTGTTTTCCCCAAACCCGGCGGGCCGTAGAACAGCGTGTGATCCATCGCTTCGCCCCGTTGACGGGCGGATTGGATAAAGACCTTCAGGTTCGCGCGGGCCTCGGCTTGTCCGACAAAGTCGTCCAACTGCTGCGGCCGCAAGGCGCGATCATTGTCTTCCGGCAAGGGATCAGGACGGACTGTTGGATCAGGCGTGGTCATCGTAGCTTTTCGCTTCCTTTCGGGCGCTCATCGAGAAGAAGGCTGGCAGGCCTGATGAGCGCTCGGTAATCATCCCTTAGGAGCCAACAACTTCAACGCTGCCCGGATAAGACCGCCCGTATCCAGCGCAGGGTCGTCGCCCAACGCCTGTGCGACGGCCGATGCTGCTTCGCCCGGAGCATACCCCAGATTTCCCAAGGCCGACAATGCCTCGGCCTGCGCAGAGACCGACGGGGCCGCAGCCGCCGTGGGCTTGGCAGACTTCACAGGTGCCTCGATCACCTCGGCATCGGGCACATCCACCGGCTCGGGCGCTTTACCTGCCGACATCGCCATCACAGCCGGCGCTTTGTCTTTCAACTCGTTCACAACCCGCTGCGCTGTTTTCGGCCCAATCCCTTTAGCCGCTTTCACCGCGTTCCAATCACCCAGCGCAATGGCGCGGCTCACCCCGTCAGGTCCCAGCGTACCCAAAATAGCCATCGAGGCTTTGGCCCCGACGCCCTGAACGCTCATTAACAGTCGGTGCCATTCCTTTTCGACCAACGAGGTAAACCCGAAAAGCTGAAGCAAATCCTCGCGCACCAATAGGTCGGTGTACAAAGCCACAGCCTCGCCCACGGCAGGTAGACTCATTAGCGTGCGATCCGAGCAGTAAACGATATAGCCCACGCCCCTAACATCCAGCAGAACGTGGTCATCCCCGCGATAGTCAATCCGGCCCGAAAGTTTCCCGATCATGCGCCCACCTTTATTTTTAACGCCGACGCATTGCCGCGGGCGAAATGCGCGTGACACATCGCAATCGCCAAGGCGTCTGCAGCATCCGCACCGTTCAGCTTTACACCGGGTAGCTGCATTTTCACCATATGCTGGATTTGCACCTTGTCCGCATGCCCGACGCCAACAATCGTTTTCTTCACCTGATTGGGGGCATATTCGCCCACCGGCACCCCGTGCTGCGCAGGCACCAGCAGCGCGATGCCCCGCGCCTGCCCCAGCTTCAACGTGCCAGCACCATCCTTGTTCACAAAGGTATGTTCAACAGCGGCCTGTTCCGGCCGATAGGTGTGAAAAATATCGGTCAGTTGCTGGTGCAGTGACAACAATCGTTCGGCCAGATCGCTACCAGAGCTGTGGCAGACACCGTTCGCCACATGGCTCAGCTTCGAGCCGACCATTTCGATCACGCCCCAGCCCATGTTCCGCAATCCGGGATCAATCCCCAAGACCCGCATACCGCCCGCCTGTTTTGTTGTTTTCCGACAGGTAGCACGAAACGAGAACATTTGCCAAGAAGCTTGCGCAATTTACCGGCGAATTAGAATCAATGGTCCAAATTCAGCCACCTTGCGGCTCACTCAAACAGAAAAAATCGCCTCTGTCGCAAAATTGGGTGTCGCAAATATCCCGCAAATTTTAAATCTTCCAATGAAAAAAGGGGCCAAACCGCGCATTTACGGGTTATTTTCGACATTCCATCACACGAATTCGACCTATGCGCAAACCGCATATGGGACATGATTTCTTGTCAATTGTGTTGGCATATTTCGCGCACTAATTGCGCCGTTAAGCAAGTTATCCACATCATCCCAAGGAACACTCAAATGGCCGCTTTTGACATCTACCGCGCACCCTCGCACGCCGCACACCGCGGCTTCGTTTCGTCTTTCTTCGCTTCGTTGGTTTCTTCCGTTGTAGAATGGAACGACGAGCGCCGCACCCGTCAGGCTCTGGACGGTCTGACCGACCATGAACTGGAAGATATCGGCCTGTGCCGCGGTGACATCGACGCGATTGCGCGTTCGGGTCGCTAATTTAAATTTTTCCCTCGATGCAAAACGAAGCCGGCGCCCCCAGGGACGCCGGCTTTTCTTTTCCGAAACACGGAAAACTCGTTACGACACGGTCACTCGTTACCCACTCGTAAAAGTTTACTCACCACTCACACAAAAAACAGAATTGCTTGGCTGATAAACTCAGTGACAGGGTCCAAAGACAGCAGACGGGCAGCAAATTGTTCGATTGCGTTCCCTTCAAACAGGTAACCAACACGAACAAGATAGACCGCAGGATTCAGAAGCACGACCAGCAACACTTTGAACAGGACAAACGCGACAACGCCGAATGAGAGGATACCGAAAGAGAACACGGGCTCTTTCGATTTTGGCGCAACGGCAATGTAGCCGTTTACACGATAGTCACTGTCAGAGCGAAAGGAGGGACGGTAGGCAGAAACTGCCTGACGCTGGTTTGGAGCCACGAAGCGGTACGATACATGTGCCATCTTTTACCTATCACAGTTGGCCCCCACCAACTGAGACATTTATGGCGCTTAAATGTGTCGAAAGCAAGACAACATGGCCAAAATGGGGCAAAACCTGCCTACTTTCAGCCATTTAGCTGAAGGATTAGCGTCGTCCAGTCACCAATGTCCTCGCGCTTGACCAGATTGATGCCAGAACGTGCATAAGCGTCAATCACCTCTTCGGCCTGCGGCACCAGAATCCCTGACAGAATCGCATAACCACCCGACTGAAGATTCGCCGCCATGTCCGGCGCTAGGTCGATCAGCGGCCCTTTCAGGATGTTGGCAAAGATCAGATCAAAGGGGGCCGCAGCTTTCAGATCGGGGTGATCAAAGCCTGTTGCCTCAAGGCAGATGACCCGTCCGACCAAATCGTTGGCGATCACATTGGCCTCGGCCACCTCGACCGCGACCATGTCAATGTCACTGGCCATGACTGTATCGGGCCAAATACGGGCCGCACCCATCGCCAGAACAGCCGTTCCACACCCGATGTCAGCCACGCTTTTACCGACAAAGCCTTGGTTCGCCAGATGATCCAGCGCGCGCAGGCAGCCCAATGTGGTGCCGTGGTGCCCCGTACCAAATGCCATCGCCGCTTCGATCAACAAAGGCTCGGCCCCTTCGGGTACTTTGTCTGCGTCGTGGCTGCCGTATACAAAGAAACGGCCCGCTTCGACTGGGGCCAGTTCACGCTTCACCTTGGCGACCCAATCTGTTTCCGGCACTTCCGAAACAACAAAGTCCTTTGCGCCATGTAAAGATGCCAAAAGCGCCAGCCCCGCCAAATCCGGTTTCTCGGTGAAATAGCCACCGATTTCCCAGATGCCGCTGTCATCTTCTATCTCGAACACGCCCACACCGGTTGGCTCGGGCATCAGTCGCTCCATCGCCTCGCCCAGCGCATCGGCGTTTTCTTTTCCGGTCAGGGTAGTCAGGGCGGTATAGGTTGGCATCATCGTCTCCGGTATCTGTTCAGGTCGCGGTATCCCCGCCGCGTTGTCAGGTCAAGGTCTGCGCGGTCGCCGTGGTGAAAGCCTTTCACAAAACTCCACGCCCAAATCGCGGCAATCGCTCCGATCATTGTGCCAGCAAGAGCCTGACCGTAGACAACGCCTGTCGCCCCCCAAACCGACGATGCCCACCACGCGATCGGCAGGATCAGAATGCCGTCGCGTGTCCAGTTCACCACCATCGACCGCCCCGGTTTGCCCAGCGTGTTAAAGGCCGCGTTGGTGACATACACCATGCCCATCACACCTTGGAACGCCGCAGCAATCCGCGTGAAGGACTTCAGAATATCCGCCCCCGCAGCATCCAGCCCGAACGCCGTGATCAGCACAGGTGTTGTTGCGGCCAGCACACCCCATGCTATCAGCGCATAGACAAAGCAGAACACCAAGGCGTCCCGATATGTTGTCCGTACACGGTCAAAGTGACCTGCCCCGAAGTTCTGCCCCAATATGCCCCCGATCGCGCCCCCAAGCGAAAATATGCCGCCAAAGGCCATGACATATAGCCGGTTCACAACCGCCCATGCGCCCACAGCCGCGTCACCGAACTGCGCCATGACCGAGGTCAGCAGGTAGCCTCCGAACGGGGTACTGACCTGAGCGATCATTGCTGGCATCGCAATCACAAGGAACGGTTTCAGGTTTTCGCGGATCGCTCCAAAGTTGGGCCGAGCCAAAAGATCATGAACATACGATGCATAGTATAAAGCCATGCCCGTTAGAACGAACCGGCTGAGGATCAGCGCATAGGCGGCGCCATCCAACCCAAGACCGGCCCATATAATAAGCAGCGGGTCCACAAACACCGAGACCGATCCCGAGGTCAGCGTCACAAACATCGCCCGCTTGCCATCGCCATAGGCCCTCAGAGTTGCCGACCCCACCAGCCCGAATGCCATCATCGCAAGCGACGGCACAGTAAACAACAAATACCGCGCAGCCAGATCGCGGGTTTCGCCCTCGGCTCCGGCAAAGTCCAGCAGTTGCCAGCGGAACAGAACAATCAGCAACGCGGCGATAGACTGGATTATCGTGGTAATGATCATCGTCGCGGTCGCCATCTCGCGTGCGCCGGAATGATCGCCTTGCCCCATGCGGCGCGACACCAAAGCGGTCGCGGCGATCATCAGTCCGACACCACCAGACACCGACAGAAACTGGATCGCAAATGCAAACCCGATGGCTGCTACCAGCCGGGGATCCCCCAGCCACGAAATCCAGAACAGGTTTGCGGCGTCCACGATAAATACGAACGTGATCCCGATTGCGCCGGTCAGGGTCATGCGCACCACGTGTCCCATGGTCGACCCTGTCAGAAAGCGCGCCTCTTGCCCCGCCATTATTCGGCCGGCACGACCGAGTTGAACCGGGGGAATACGGTTTCGTTGCCCTTTTCAGGATGGCGTGGGATGAGCAGCGCCAAAAGAAGCGAAATCATCGCCATTCCTGCCGCCAATCCAAACACCGCCCCCGGTGAGACCAGCCACAGGTATCCCAAACTGGCCGGCAAAAACACGGCCGCGATATGGTTGATGGTGAACGCCACCGCCGCCGTGGGCGCAATATCCCCCGGATCAGCGATTTTCTGGAAATATGTCTTCAGCGCCAGCGCCATGGCAAACAGCATGTGGTCGATCACATAAAGGACCGACGCCAGCACAACGCCCCAGCTGAACCAATAAAGCCCGCCATACATCAAGAACACCGTCGCCAGACCTGCGTATTCAAACACCAGCGCCCGCCGCTCGCCCCAGATCATCACGGCTTTCCCGATCAAGGGAGCCGCCACCATGTTGATGACAAGGTTGATCAGAAACAGCGACGTCACCTCGTGGACCTCAAAGCCGAATTTCTCAACCATCATAAAGGCCGCAAAAACGATGAAAATCTGCCGCCGCGCGCCAGCCATGAATTGAAGCGCGTAATACAGCCAATAACGTTTGCGCAGGATGAACTTCTTGACCTGAGGATTTGGGGTCTCGAACTGCGGGTAAGCCAGCAGCGCAAAAACAGCCATCGCAGCGGTCACGCCACCACCGACCATATATACGATGTTATAGGACAACCCCAAGGGCTCCCACAGGGCGACGATAATGCCATAGGCGATAAAGGTCGAAACCGACCCCGCCGCCAACAACCAGCCCAGTATTTGCGGCGCGCGATCCTTGGGTAGCCACTGCAATTGAAGCGATTGATTTACTGTCTCGTAATAATGGAACCCGATCGAGCTGAGCATCGTGATGGTCAAAATGCCCGCAAATGAAGGGAAATAGGCCGTCAACATCGTCGCAATTCCCAGCAGGATCAACGAGACCATACCTAGCACCTGCTCGCGCACATAGATGATGATGGCAATCACGCCAACCGCCAGAAACCCCGGAATTTCGCGGACAGTATGCAGCCAGCCGTTGTCTGATCCGTCGAACTTGCCAACCTCGATCACGAAGTTGTTCAGCAGCGCCGACCACGTATTAAAGGCCACAGGCATCGCCAATGCCATCAGGAACAACAGCGTCACAGGCCTGCGCCAGAACGGCAGGTCTTGTGCGTTTTCAAGGTGGAATATTTTGAACATGCGGCGTTCTTACGCGCATTCGTGTTCTTTGAATATAGCATTTCCGACAATTTCTGGCACAACACATGCATAAATCATGATGTTTCTGATCTGCATCAAAGACCAGCACCATGGGTCATGAGAGCTAGGCGCGTCTGAAAGGAACAAGACACATGGACGTACTGACACTTGTTGAAGCCATCGGCGAAGCCCCTGCCGCCGCTATTCTAGGCCTGATCACTGGTCTGATCTTCGGCGTCTCGGCGCAACGCTCGCGCTTTTGCCTGCGCGCAGCGACTGTCGAATTCGCCCAAGGGCGGCTTGATGATAAAGTCACCGTCTGGTTCCTGACGTTTTCAACTGCCGTGGTCTGGGTGCAGCTTGCCAGCATCATGGGCCTGATGAATCCCGCTGATGCCCGCATGATGGCCGTCCCCGGAAGCTGGTCCGGCGCCATCATCGGTGGTCTGATTTTCGGTGTCGGCATGGTACTCGCGCGCGGTTGCTCGGGCCGTTTGCTGGTGCTGGCCTCAACCGGTAACCTGCGTTCTCTGGTGTCGGGGCTGGTCTTCGCTGTTGTCGCACAAATGAGCCTCAAGGGCTGGCTCGCCCCCGTCCGCGATGAACTTGCGGGCATTTGGATCACGTCCGGCGGCCGTAATATGGACCTGTTGGCCGCAATTCATATGCCCGAATATGGCGGGTTGGCCATAGGTCTGGCCTTCGCCGCAATTGGTTTATTTCTGGCGCGCAAGAACCGCATCAGTGCCCGCCGCCTGATCTTTGGCGCCGGCGTCGGCTTTTCAGTCGCCGTGGGTTGGGTACTAACCTATGAACTCAGCCTTGTGGCCTTTGATCCGGTCCAGATCGAAAGCGCTACTTTCACCGGCCCCTCTGCGCACACGCTGATGTTCTTCCTCGACCGCTCGGCAGTGCTTGAATTTGACGTCGGCCTCGTCCCCGGCGTGGTGGTCGGCGCGTTCCTTGCCTCGGTCCTTTCAGGCGAATTCCGTTTTCAAGGCTTCGAAGGTGAAGCCAACATGCGCCGCGCCCTATCCGGCGCCGCACTTATGGGCTTCGGGGGCATGCTGGCGGGTGGTTGTGCCATTGGTGCGGGCGTGACCGGAGGCTCGATCTTTGCGGGCACCGCATGGCTTGCGCTGTTCTGTATGTGGATCGGCGCGATGGTCACAACGCAACTGATGCGCCGCATGCACGTGGCGGTGGCTTAAAGGATCAGAACCGACCCTCCTTTGGGATTTACATTTCGATTTTTTATGTGCGCGCTTTTTACCTCAATTTAAGTGTCATCCATCGCACTTGCAGTCGATTTTGTTCCGTTTCATATCGACACAGATTCACAGAACTGTTTCCATTTTGCCAACAGCACTCCTGTCTCAGGCCTATTGGTGTCGATTCATGAGCCGGGCTTATTTCTCAACTACTTAATAAATATATCAAAATCCCCCCCAATGCGCATTTCCGCGTGTTTGGTCAAAATAATGATCAGATTGTGGCGAAAGTATGCTACCCTTTAGTCTGTAGTTTAATACTTTAGGGAGTGCGCACCATGGCCGGCAAGGGCAAGGGACTAGCAATAGGTAAGAAGACAGACATCGTCGAAAAACCTGTCACAGGAGGTGACGGCGACAATGTAATCGACCAAAGCACCTCTGCTGCGGCAAATCGAATCAACGGTGGCGACGGAAACCCTGTCTCCGGGTAACCACACGCTGGAACTATTCTTCTTTGAAGGCGGCGGTGAGGCATCACTTGAGCTGTCTGTTCGCGACAGCTCGGGCAACTATGGCTTGCTCGGGGGCGGCGGTGGCGGCCTTTCAGGCACAGCTATTGTCCTGACCGACAGCGGCTCGATTGATTTTGCTGACGTTGATCTTAGCGACACGCACACAGTTTCCGTGGCCGCAAATGGCTCGGGCTATTTGGGTGATATGACCGCGTCTCTTGCAGATGCGTCAACGGGCGACGGGGCGGGCAGCGTTGATTGGGACTTCTCGGTCTCGAACGACGATCTGGCCTATTTGGCAGCAGGTGAAAGCCTGACCCAGAGCTACACCGTCACCGTGACAGACAACAACGGTGCAAGCGATACCGAAGTTGTGACCGTTACACTGCACGGCACCAACGACGATCCGACAGCCTCGGCGATTGTAGCTCCGGCAACGCATGAGGATGCGGGCATGGCTGCGATTGATCTTCTGGCGACCGCTGAGGATGTTGATGCTACGGATGATCTGGATGTTGCCAATGTTTCGGTAAGTTCCAGTGATGGTCGCACGGTGGCCTACACAGTGGACACAGAAAGCGGCGCGTTCAGCCTTGATCCTGGCCAGTACAATGATCTGGCAGTCGGTGAAAGTGCGACGGTCACGGTTGACTATGAAGTCACGGATGGAAACGGTGGAGTTGTTGCCAATACTGCCAGCATTACGGTCGAAGGCCGCAATGATGCTGTAACGGCAACCGGCGGTTCTGGCAGCGTGACCGAAGATGCTACGACAACTGCCAACGGCACGATCGCTGTATCCGATGCGGATACCAGCGACACACACAGCTTCTCGGTTCTTGGCGGTGGCAACGGTGCGTATGGATCGCTAAGTGTGGATGGCAACGGTGACTGGACTTATGCACTGAATAATGGTGCTGCAAATGTTCAGGCTTTGGCTGCAGGTCAAACCGTCTATGAAAACTTCACTGTCAACGTGAGCGACGGCAACGGCAGCTCTGACACAGCAAACGTCCAAGTGGCTGTTTCCGGCACCAATGATGCGCCTGTGGCTCAGAATGTCACTCTTGTTGCGGCCGTCACCGGCAACATTGGGTTTGACAACGGTTGGGCAGGTTGGACCCGCGACGCGGGACCAAACGGAGGTCTGAATGGAATCTACATTGCCAGTAGCTACAACTATTCGTTCAACATCAACACAAGCGGAAACCTGATTCCGGGTGATTACGCGGTCGCTGATATCTCATTTAGTGGATGGCTCAATCAATATTGGGACGGTCCAAACCTTGGAACGGCCTTTGGTCCGAAATTGATCAGCGACGATTTTGCAGGACGTGCCGGGGATCTGGTAAGCTTTGAGTATCGTGCATATAGCGGCAGTGACGCCGCATCGATGCGCGCTCAGTTGATAAACGTTGACACCGGGGCAGTAACGCAGGTCTTCTATGAGCAAACGCCAATTTATCAGACCAGCCCGGTCAAACAGATTGACGTTCCAATTGCAGCCGCAGGAAACTACCGCATCGAATTCACCGTCGGTAGCTTCGATCAGACAGACGGCGGCGCAGTTGGTGCCCGACTTGCGATCGGTACTGCGGGGATTGTCCGCAGCGGCGTCAGTGAAGGCGACGCCGTGACGTTCGAGGCCATCCAGTTCCTGAACGATGCAACGGACGTCGACAATGGCGCTACCATCAGCCTGCATTCGGTTGATGCAGCATCGGCCCTTGGCGCTTCGGTCAGCATCGACGGCGCAGGCAACGTGTTCTACGACGCGTCCGGCATCACCCATCTGGGTGCTGGCGAAAGTGCTGTTGATTCGTTCACCTACTGGATCACAGACGAGCACGGCGCTTTGGCACAGGCCGAGGCTTCGATCACGGTAAACGGTGTGAACGACGCACCAACCGCCACAGGTGACACCGGCAGCGTGACTGAAGATGGCACTCTGGTCGCCACCGGGAACCTTGGTGCTTCCGATCCGGATGCCAATGACACGCTGAGCTATTCGCTAGCTGGAAGTGCGACAGGCACCTACGGCAGCATCGGTGTGGATGCCAACGGCAACTGGACCTACACGCTGAATAATGACGCGGCCAACGTTCAAGCGCTGAACTCAGGCGACGCAGTTGTTGATAGCTTTGTGTTCAATGTCAGTGACGGAAACGGCGGTTCAACAACAGCCAACGTGGATGTGACCGTGAATGGTGCGGATGAAGTTGATCTTAGCTTCGAAGGCTCGTTCGATGGTTGGACCATTTTGGGCAATGTCAGCATCTCGACTGATATCGCTGCGGCCGATGGTATTTACTCAGCCAAGCTCGTCAGCAATGGTGCAACAGAAACACAGATTGAAGCATTGTTCGGGGCAGGCATGGATAACAATGCCACGAATGGCTCTGCAATTTACACAGAATTGAACATGCAGGCCGGAGACGAGCTTGTATTTAACTGGCGATTTGTTGCTGGCGACTACATCCCATACAATGACTTTGCGTTCTTCCTGAACGTAAACGGTAGCATCCAGAAACTGGCGGATGTAGGCGCCGTTGGAGATTACGGAACTTCAATTTGGGAAGAATCAAGCTTTGTAGCCGCAGCGGACGGAGTCTATGGGCTCGGGTTTGGCGTGATGAACTACTTAGACCAAGCCCTGGATTCGACACTATACATCGACAACATCCACTTCGCTTAAGCAACAAAGCGCAAGTTACGCTAAAGAAAGCCCCGCAACTTCTGCGGGGCTTTTCCCTTTCCCACTAATAAAAACTCTGCGGATCAATATCCACCGCCAGCCGCAAATCGCCCTTTAGCTGGAACTGCCCGACCCAGTCAGAGATCGCCTTCTGCAAAGACACGCCCTTGCCCGCCTTAACCAGCAACCGCACCCGATGCCGTCCGCGCACCCGTGCAATGGGTGCAGGCGCGGGTCCGAAAACCTGAGCCCCCACAGCCCGAACCGCGCGATCATTTCGCGCTAGGGCCATGCCCAGTTCCATCACCTGATGTGCATCAGACCCGCTTAGGACAATCCCCGCCAAACGCCCGAACGGCGGCATCCCCGCCGCTTCACGCTGGGCCGCTTCGGCTTTCCAAAAGCCCTCTTCATCCCCCGCCAATATTGCGCGGATCACCGGATGATCCGGCTGATAGGTCTGCATCACCGCCTCGCCTGGAGTTTCCGCCCGACCGGCCCTGCCCGACACCTGTCGCATTAACTGAAACGTCCGCTCAGCCGCGCGCAGGTCCGACCCGTGCAGCCCCAGATCGGCATCAATCACCCCAACCAACGTCAGCAGTGGAAAGTTATGCCCTTTGGCCACCAGCTGGGTGCCAATGATGATGTCACAGCCCCCTGCCGCAATCGCCTCGATCTCGGCCTTCAATGCCCGTGCTGATCCAAACCGGTCCGACGACAAAATCGCCACCCGCGCATCAGGAAAGATCGCCGTCGCTTCCTCTGCCAACCGCTCAACCCCCGGCCCGATGGGGGCCAATCGATCCTCGGCCTCGCAAGACGGGCACGCAGTCGGGATCGGTTTTGTCTCGCCGCACTGGTGGCACACCAGCCGCTTCTGGAACCGATGCTCGACCATGCGGCTGTCGCAATGATCACACCCGATCTGATGCCCACAGGCGCGGCACATCGTAATCGGCGCATAGCCGCGACGATTGATGAACAACAAAGATTGTTCACCCTTGTCTATCCGGCTTTCGACCTTGCGACGCAAACTGTCCGAAATCCAACGGGTCGAGGGCAACTCCTCGGCGCGCATGTCAATCGTTCCCATCTTCGGCAAAACCGCCTCGCCGAACCGCGCGTGCAATTCCAGCTTGTCGTATTTTCCTGCTTCGGCGTTCACCCAAGTCTCAAGCGAAGGTGTGGCCGAAGCCAGCACCACTTGTGCCCCACAGATCGAGGCCCGCAGAACCGCCATATCTCGTGCATTATAAAGCGCGCCGTCTTCCTGCTTGTAGCTGGTGTCGTGCTCTTCATCGACGATCACCAAGCCCAGATCGCGATAGGGCAAAAACAATGCCGATCGCGCCCCGATCACCATCTGCGCCCCGCCTTGTCCCACCATCTTCCACGTGCGCCGTCGCTCGGTCATGGTCACGCCCGAATGCCACTCGGCAGGCTTCGCACCGAACCGCGCCTGAACGCGGCTTAGAAACTCGGCCGTCAATGCAATCTCGGGCAACAACACCAAAGCCTGACGCCCCTGACGCAGACATTCGGCGACCGCCTCTAAATAGACCTCGGTCTTGCCCGAGCCAGTGACTCCGCGCAGCAAAGTCGTCCCATAATCACCCGAGGCCACTTTTGCGCGCAAAGCCGTCGACGCGGCCAATTGCTCTTTGGTCAACTCTTTTGCGCCCCACTCGGCATCCAGCATGGGAAATGGCACATCGCGTGGGGTGTTTTCCTCGCGTACCGCGCCCAGCTTGACCATACCCTTGATCACAGACGAAGAGGTGCCCGCCATCTCGGCCAACTCGCGCAGGGTGAACGCCAGCCCACCGTATTCCTCAAGCACCGCCAAAACCCGTGTGCGCGCGTCTGTCATCCGGTCAGGCACCTGATCGCCAAGCCGATAGACCTTGCGCATCGACAACGGATCCCCCAACCCAGGCGCGCGCGTGGCCAGCCGCAGCATCGCGGGCATCGGCGTCAGGGTATAGGCGGCGGCCCGTTCCAAAAACAAACGCATCTCTTCGCGCATCGCGGCCACATCCAACACACGGATCACAGACCGGATTTTCGACAGATCAAAATCGCCCTTGCCCTTGCCCCAGACAACACCCATCACCTTGCGCGGTCCCAAAGGCACCTCGACGAACGCGCCCACGAAACACCCGCCTTCGGGCGCCTTATAATCCAGCGTCCGGTCCAGCGGCTGTGTGGTCATCACCGCGACCAGCTCTCCTTGATGAAAGTAGTCCTGCTCCATGCACCTTTCCGAAATCAGGGCTTTTGACCCGTTCCCTTCTGGGGTAAGGAACGCGCGAAGAAAAGCCAAGGATGCGCCCAATGAAATTCTTTGTCGATACCGCAGATGTTGATGCCATTAAGGAACTTAATGAAACCGGCATGGTTGATGGCGTCACCACCAACCCGTCGCTGATCAAGAAGTCCGGCCGTGACATACTCGAAGTCACCAAGGAAATCTGCGCGATCGTCGACGGTCCTGTGTCTGCCGAAGTCACCACAACCGAAGCCGACGCGATGATCGAAGAGGGCCGCAAGCTGGTTCAGATTGCCGACAACATCGCCGTCAAAGTCCCGCTGACATGGGACGGCCTGAAAGCCTGTAAAACCCTGACCGACGACGGCCATATGGTCAACGTCACCTTGTGCTTCTCGGCCAATCAGGCGCTACTAGCCGCCAAAGCCGGCGCGACCTTTATTTCGCCCTTTATCGGTCGCCTCGACGACATCAACCTTGATGGCATGGACCTGATCGCGGACATCCGTAACATCTATGACAACTACGGTTTCGAAACCCAGATCCTAGCCGCCTCGATCCGCACCGTGAACCACGTTCTGGAAAGCGCCCGCATCGGCGCCGACGTGATGACCGCGCCGCCCGCTGTGATCAAGTCGATGATCAACCACCCGCTGACCGACAAAGGTCTGGACCAGTTCCTTGCGGACATTAAATCGGCCAATATCAAGATCGTCTGATCTTCTTCTTGGTTCAAATACTCAATCCAAAGGCCCCTCAAGGGGCCTTTTTTCTAGCCGGGCGTATGCTTGGGCCGGAACCGCCGGAAATAGGCTTCAAGCGTGCGGAAGCTGATGTCTGCGACTAGAAAACTGATGCCGTAATACACAATGAGGATAAGCCAGTCATTGTTAATCCCCGCCACGGACAGCCCGCGTGTGGTGATATCAAGGGCAATCAGATGATACAGGTATAGGCCGTAGCTTACGACACCGAAGCGCACGACCCAATTTGACTGCAGCCAACCCAGACCCAAGTTGTCTTCCCGAACAACAAGCGCGGCCAAAGTTAAGGTCATCAGGGAATGGATCAGCAGATTTGGTAGCCCGCGCAGATCCTGCGGCGCAAGCCAGATCACTAAGATCAACGCGCCTAGGGCCATCAATCCTGCAGCAGCGCCGCCCAGCGCCTTTTCGATCAAATTAAATGACTGTCGAAGGTTCAGCACAACAGCCAGAACCGCCCCCATGATGATCGGAGCATAGGTGGCCGGCGGCAAGGCAAAATGTAGAGGACCATATCTAAGATCAGATCCTCCGAACGCGCCCATGATCCCTGCGACGTTGACCAAAATCACTATTACTGCCAAGGAAAGCAAATACCGGATCGGCAAAAGAACCAGCAACACAGGCCATATAAAATAGAAATGCTCTTCCACTGCCAGCGACCAGGTCACGCTAAGCAGCGGGATATGTTCGGTCAGAAAGTTGTTCATGAACACAAGGTAATAGGGCATCAATCTCAGATAGTCGCTCTGCCCCTTTACCCCGATGTAGTACAGCGCAACCATCCCCACCACGAACAGATACACCGGCAGAATGCGCAAAACCCGCTTCAGGTAGAACCCGCGCAAGGAAATGGTCCCGGTCTGGCTTTTCTCGCGCAATAGCAGGGTGGTGATCAAAAACCCGCTTAGTACGAAAAAGAAATCAACGCCCAGAAACCCACGCCCGGACAGGGGAAAAGCACGCACCCCGTCGGGAATAGCGTGATGCCAGATCACCGCCGAGATGCTTAAAAACCTGACCCCGTCCAAATTGGCAAAACGGGTTTTCGATTGAAACTCTTCAAATGTCATGAATGGCGGCTGCTCCGATTATCCATCTACTATGATCCAGACCGCGATTGTTGGGCAAGGGGCTATTCTAAACCCTAAAATGCTGTACCATCACTTTAGAATGCGCGTGACGGGTCAGCGCAAAGGAGGAACACCATGCACGGAAGTCACTATTCAGGACATTGGGGTGGCGGGCACCATATGCTTGGCTGGATACTGTGCATCGTCATTTTGGTGCTGGCTGTCATTGGCTTGTTGACCATTATCCGCGCGCTGTCCAAGGCGAAAAATCCCCCTGTTTTACCGCGACCGAAATCCGAAGCGGTCAAATTTCTGGAAATGAGCTACGCCGAAGGAAAAATCGACAAGGATATCTTTGAAGAGCGCCGTTCCGTTCTCGATCCAAAACAATCATCTTAAAAAAGTTGCAATCATTCCCGCTTTCGGTGCTATAGTGCCTCAAAATAACAAAACATAATTCCGAGGCAGGAATGACCACCAACGCACAGCTCGCGGACGAGCTACGCGAGATGATTCTCGCGGAGCCGAATACCGTTCTTGAAGACCATGACGTCATGCGCGCCCTTGTGGCCGCCAATGAAAAGGTCATGGGGGAAAACATCGTTGATCTGCGCGGGATCGCGATGAACCGGCTAGAGGCCCGTCTGGACAAACTGGAAAGCACCCACCGCAGCGTAATTGCTGCGGCTTACGAAAATCTGGCGGGAACAAACCAGATCCACCGCGCTGTTCAGCGGCTGCTGGACCCACTCGACTTTGAAACCTTCCTGTCCGATCTGGGCGGAGACATTGCCGACATCCTGCGTGTCGACGCCATGAGACTGGTACTGGAAAGCGTACAGTCCGAGGCCAGCCCCGCCGTACAGCGCATGGGTGACGTTCTCCATGTGGCCGAACCCGGATTTATCGACCAGTATATCACGCTCGGACGTAACACTGCGCCGCGTCAGGTCACGCTGCGCCAGATCAAGGCGGGACCGAAGAACCTCTATGGCGATCGCGCTGCCGACATTCGCTCGGAAGCCTGTCTGAAACTTAATCTGGGTCAAGGGCGCCTGCCCGGCATGCTTGTGATGGGGGCAGAAGATCCCCATCTGTTTACGCCCCAGCAAGGCACAGACCTTCTGGGCTTTTTCGCGGGCATCTTTGAACGAGTGATGCGCCGCTGGCTGTCATGAGCCTGATCTCGCCCGCCGCGCGCGATGCGCTTGAAGGCTGGCTGGCGGCGGAAAAGGGCCTGAAAGGCGCGTCCGAAAACACTCTGAAGGCCTACGCCAAGGATGTGCGCGACTTCATCAGCTTTATGACTGCACACAGGGGCGAACCACAGGGGCTGAAACCCCTTGCCAACATCAAAGTCCCCGACATGCGGTCGTGGATGGCGCAGGAACGCGGACGTGGCACATCCCCACGATCGCTTGCGCGGGCGTTGTCAGCGGTCAAAACTTTCTACCGCTGGCTTGCCCAGCGTGAAGGGTTTGACGCAACCGCCGTTTTGTCGACCCGCGCGCCAAAGTTTCAGAAAAAGCTTCCCCGTGCTTTGTCCGAAGATGCTGCAAAGTCCGTTCTCGAAACCGTCGAAATGCAATCGCTAACCCCTTGGGTCGCCGCGCGGGACACGGCTGTTGTGACCCTGCTTTACGGATGCGGATTGCGTATCTCCGAGGCGCTTGGCCTGACTGGGGCTGATCTGCCACTGACCGAGGTGCTGCGTATATACGGTAAGGGCAACAAGGAACGGATCGTCCCTGTCCTTCCGGCGGCTCGCAATGCCGTCAGCGCATATCTGGAGCTGTGCCCGTTCGAGATGACTCAAGATGAAGCCATTTTTCGAGGTGTGCGCGGTGGTCCGCTGAACCCGCGCGCCATACAGAAAGTGCTTGAAAACACGCGCCTGCAACTGGGGCTGCCAGCTACGGCAACGCCCCATGCCATGAGACACAGCTTTGCCACCCATCTGCTAAGCGCAGGGGGTGACCTGCGTGCCATTCAGGAACTTCTGGGGCACGCCTCGCTGTCGACGACCCAGACATATACGGCGGTCGATACCGCCCGCTTGATGGAAGTCTACGCCAAAGCGCATCCGCGCGCGTGAAACATTTGCGCTTTGCCGATAAATGCGACATGACAGGTGCATGAAAATCCAAACCAAAGCTTTGCTTGTTCACCTGCTTACCGCCTCGGGCGCGGTTTTCGCCATGTTGGCGATGCTTGCCGCCGTCGAGGAAAAGTGGAGCATGATGTTTCTCTGGCTGGTGGTGGCCTTTTTCGTAGACGGGATCGACGGGCCTTTGGCGCGAAAGTATCACGTCAAAAAGAACGCCCCCCTATTTGACGGCGTACTTCTGGACCTGATCATCGACTATCTGACCTATGTCTTTGTACCAGCCTACGCGCTGTTCAAATCCGGGTTATTGCCGGGCTGGACCGGTTGGATCGTGATCATCGTGATCACCTTTGCTTCGGCGCTTTATTTCGCGATTGCGACCATGAAAACCGAAGACAACAGCTTTCTGGGATTCCCCGGCTGCTTCAACATGGCGGTGCTGGTGTTTTTCGCAATCGAGCCGAATTTCTGGATCATTCTGGCGATCACGCTCATTCTGGCAGCTGCTATGTTCCTGCCAATAAAATTTGTCCACCCTACCCGAACCAAACGGTGGCGGGCGTTGACGCTGCCTATGGCTTTGGCTTGGACCTTCTTCGCAGCTTGGGCGGCATGGGTCGATTTCCATCCGCAAAGCTGGGCGCATTGGGGGTTGGTAGCGACATCGCTTTATCTGGTTCTGGCAGGCGCTTTGCAGCAAATCATACCTGAAGCAGGCAAACGCACCTGATATTTGCAAACACCCATGCCCCGCCCAGAGCATCTCTGGCAGGGTCAATCGCTTATCTATGATCGCATATTAGATGGCGGGCCCGCCGGGTGGTCGTGGGTATAAAGCCAATCGGGAGCGAACTCCCTACCTTAAGGTCTCTGGCCGGAGGTCTCGGCATCCTCGCTCACGCTAGCCTACCTCTCCGATTTCACG
>CAYVRN010000036.1:0-29256 GCA_964453855.1 uncultured Rhodobacterales bacterium | reverse complement strand
TTCGATCTTTTTGGTTTCACCCTTCAACTCAACGCAGAAGTTTCTCGACGATCAGTATTTTTTAACTAAGCAACAGGAAGAAATCAAAAGTTGTATTGATGGTTGCCTAAAGAGGACATAGGAATTCCGCGCAATTTCTTTAACTGGCGGCGCCGGTACAGGGAAAACTCTTTTGGCGTATAGCGTTGCGAAAATCGCCAAACATAACGGCATCTCTACAAAAATCATACATGTTGGAAACCTTAATGCTGGCCACGATCAACTGATACTTGCTGGCTGGGATATTTCACCTATTAAAAAAATACAAAAAATCAATTTTAAAAAATATAGATTCCTAATTATAGAGGAAGCTCAAAGATTAAATAAAAAGCAATTTGAAGAAATACTGCAAAATGCAAAGGAAAACAGAAGTGTATGCCTATTTTCCTACGATCGTCAGCAAACCTTGGCGCTACATGAGCAAAAAACTGATATCGGCGCAATATTAGAATCGGAAAAAGGAACACTCAACTACAAACTTTCTGACAAAATTCGATCAAATAAGGAAGTTTCTGATTTCATAAAAATGCTCTTTGATCATAAGAAAAATTATTCAATGACAAGAGGGGAAAATATTGAAATACGTTACTTTACAAACCCAAAGGAAGCAAAGCCTTATATAGAGACGATCGATGGTGAAGTATGGGAGGTTATTAAATTTACACCTTCCCGATTTAATAATGAATTTCACGAATTGTATTCACCAAGAGGAGCAAAGGTTTCTCACGCTATTATCGGACAGGAGTTTGACGGCGTAGCTCTTATTATTGATAAAAACTTTAAGTATGATGACGATGGAGCTTTGAAATATTTTTCGAAAACCTATTATCACGCTGAAAAAATGTTGTTTCAGAATATCACTAGGGCAAAAAAAACGGCTACTGATCATAATTATTGGGAATGAAAAATTACTAGATCGTTGCATTTCTATTTTGTCGCGTAACTCCGCCTAGTCTCTCACATCCCCTCGACCAGCCCCATCACCGCCTTACCCATCTCGTCCACAATCAGCCTAACCCCGTCGGCGTTCGGATGAAGGCCGTCGGCTTGCATCAGGGGGCGCATCTCTTCCAATGTGCGGTCGCGGGCGATGGCGCCCAGAAAATTCTCGTACAGACCAATCCCGTAGGTCTCTGCCAACGCGCCATAGATAGCATCGAACTGCGCCTTGTATGTCGGCCCGTAATTCTGCGAGGCCTCGACCCCCACTAGCAGCACGTCGATATCCTGCGCCTGCGCCTTTTCGATGATCTTTGCTAGATTGCCCCGCGTCAGTTCCGGCGGAAACCCTCGCAGCATGTCGTTGCCGCCAAGGGCAAGGATCATCCCGTCGGCTCCTCCGGCCAGCACCCAATTGACGCGCTCTAACCCTCCAGCGGTGGTATCGCCCGACACACCGGCGTTGACGATCTGCGCCTGCACCCCTTGCGCATCCAGCAACGCCTGAAGCTGGGGCACGAAGCCGTCTTCAGGTGGCAGACCGTATCCGGCAGTCAGGCTATCGCCCAGGGCAACAATCTTCACAGGTTCGGCATTTGCCGCGCTCAACGCAAGGAAAAGCCCCAAGACAAGCTTGCTGATGCTGCGAAACACGCCATATTCGAATAAAGATTGGATCATTTTAGGAATGCCTATGTCTGCCAAAGCTTTTGAGTTGAATAATGCCGCGCTTTCGCTGGATGGCAATGCCGGACGGGTGGATATCCTGCATAACATTTCCTTGAGCATCGATGTCGGCACGTCCGTCGGGTTGTTGGGGCCGTCTGGATCGGGCAAGTCTTCGTTACTGATGTTGCTGGGTGGTCTGGAACGGGCCACGGGCGGGTCTGTGCAGGCGCTGGGCCGCGATCTGACCGCGATGACCGAAGACCAACTTGCCCGTTTCCGCCGCGATCATATGGGCGTGGTGTTCCAGTCGTTCCATCTGATCCCCACCATGACGGCATTGGAAAACGTGGCCACTCCGCTGGAATTGGCAGGCATGCCGGATGCCTTTGACCGCGCGGCGGCCGAGCTGACCGCTGTTGGACTTGGCCACCGAATGACCCACTATCCCAACCAGATGTCGGGCGGGGAACAACAGCGTGTCGCCTTGGCCCGCGCTGCCGCGCCGCAGCCCGATATCCTGCTGGCGGATGAACCAACGGGCAACTTGGATGGGGCTAATGGGGCCGCGATCATGGATCTGTTGTTCGGTCTGCAAGATCGTCACGGAAGTACGTTGGTGCTGGTCACCCACGCCGAGGAGCTGGCCGAACGCTGCGACCGTCTGATCCGACTTGAAGACGGACGGATCGCGTCGATGCAGGATGCCGCCGCATGAGCCTGAGTGTCGCTGCCAAATTCGCCCGCCGCGAGCTGCGGGGCGGGCTGAAAGGCTTCCGCATCTTCCTGTTGTGTCTGACTTTCGGGGTCGCTGCGATTGCCGCGATTGGCACCGTGCGATCCTCGATCCAAGCCGGACTGGAACGCGAAGGCGCGGCCCTTCTGGGTGGCGACGCCGAGATGGAGTTCACCTATCGCTTCGCCACAGAAGACGAATGGGTGTGGATGAACGCCAAGGCCGACCGTGTAAGCGAGGTTGCTGAATTCCGATCTATGGCAGTGGTCACACGCGACGACCAAACCGAACGCGGGCTGACGCAAATCAAGGCGATCGATAGTGCATACCCCTTGGTGGGCAGTGTCGGGCTTGAGCCCGCGATGCCTTTGGATCAAGCGCTGGCCAACAACGGCACTGTGATGGAACGCGTGTTGGCCGACCGCCTTGGCCTGCAAGCGGGGGACACCTATCGCTTGGGCGAAAAAGACTTCACCCTTTCTGCTATCCTGATCCGTGAACCCGATAATGGCGGCAGCGGTTTCGGTTTTGGACCCCGCATTATTGTCTACCGCGCTGCATTGGAAGGGTCCGGTCTGCTGCAACCCGGCACGCTGTTTTCGTCGCATTACCGACTGGACTTCCCTGAAAGTACCGATCTGGCCACGGTTAAAGCCGAAGCCCGAAAGGAATTCCGCGACAACGGCATGCGATGGCGCGACAGTCGCGCGGGGGCACCCGGCGTGTCGCGTTTTGTCGAACGCTTAAGCGCCTTTCTGATCCTTGTCGGGCTTTCGGGTCTTGCTGTCGGCGGTGTCGGGGTATCCGCTGCGGTTCGCGCATATTTGGCAGGCAAGACCGGCGTGATTGCCACCTTGCGGACCTTGGGTGCAGACCGTCGGACGATTTTCCAGACCTACTTCCTGCAAATCGGCGCTCTTGGACTTTTAGGCATCACGCTTGGCTTGATCCTTGGTACAGCGTTGCCGCTGCTGGCCGCACCGGTCATCGCGTCTCTCCTGCCGATCCCCGCCGAATTCGGCCTATACGCCAAACCGCTGTTCGAGGCAGCGGCCTATGGTATCTTGACCGCACTGATCTTCACCCTTTGGCCGCTGTCCCGTACAGGCGAAATCCGGGCCGCCACCTTGTTTCGCGATGCAATGTCCGCCGGATCGTGGCTGCCCCCAAAAGGTTTCGTGATTGTCATCGCCCTGCTGGTTGCCGCAATGATCGGCACTGCCGCTGCCTTTGCCGGAACCGTCTGGCTGACCTTGTGGACAGCTGCCGGCGTACTTGGCGCTTTGTTGACCTTAAGTCTTGCCGCCGTCGGTGTCCGCGCCCTTGCCCGTCGCCTTTCCCCCGCTACTCGCGGGAACCTGCCGCTACGCGCTGCCTTCGACGCTATTTCCAAACCAGGCTCGGAAATCAGCGCTGTGATGCTTTCAATCGGTCTGGGCCTGTCTGTCCTGTCTGCAGTCGGTCAGGTTGACGGCAACATCCGCGCCGCCATTTCCGACGAATTGCCCGACGTGGCCCCCAGCTATTTCTTCGTCGATATCCAGTCGTCACAAATGCCCGAGTTCCGCGCGCGTTTGGACAGTGACGATGCTGTGAAATCCTACGAGGCCGCCCCGATGTTGCGCGGGGTGATTACCCAGATCAATGGAAAGCCTGCCAAACAAGTCGCGGGCGAGCACTGGGTTTTACAGGGCGACAGGGGCATCACCTATTCGGATGTGAAGCCTGAAAATACCACTGTGACCCAGGGCGAATGGTGGACCGAGGATTACTCTGGTGATCCGCTGATCAGTTTCTCGGCCACCGAAGGCGAAGAAATGGGGCTGCAACTGGGTGACACTCTGACGGTCAATGTCTTGGGGCTTGATATTACGGCCACCATTTCCAGCTTCCGCGAGGTCGATTTCTCGAACGCGGGCATGGGCTTTATCCTGTCGATGAACCCCGCCGCACTTCGGGGTGCACCGCACAGCTTCATCTCGACCGTTTACGCCGAAGAACAGGCCGAAGCCCGTATTCTGCGTGATCTGGCAAATGCCTTCCCCAACATCACCGCCATACGCATTCGCGACGCGATTGATCAGGCCAGCGGCATTTTGTCGAACATCGCCGCCGCCACGGCCTATGGCGCTGGCGTTACCTTGCTGACCGGTCTTTTCGTCCTGATCGGGGCCGTCGCCGCAGGGGAACGCGCCCGCAACTACGAAGCGGCGATCCTGAAAACCCTTGGGGCATCGCGCCGGCAAATCCTGACCAGCTTCGCACTACGGTCCGCCCTGACGGGCTTTGTCGCTGGCGTGATTGCCCTGATCGCAGGGGCAACGGCAGCCTGGGCCGTGTCCACCTTTGTCTTCGAAACCGAGTTTCGCATGATCTGGCCCGCCGCCCTTGGGATTATTGCCGGAGGTATCGGGGCGACCCTGTTGGCGGGCATGATCTTCGCCACCCGCTCGCTTGGAGTCAGCCCCGCCCGTGTGCTAAGGGCGCGCGAATGATCAAACCGTTTTTCTTTGGCTATGGTAGCCTTGTGAACCGTAAAACCCACCACTATGAAAACGCCCACCGCGCCAGCGCCACCGGCTGGCGCCGGGCGTGGCGCTACACGGTACATCGTCAGGTGGCTTTTTTGACGGCTGTTCCCTGCAACGACAGCCGGATATTCGGGCTGATGGCAGAGGTTCCGAATGGCGACTGGATCGCACTGGACGAACGCGAATATGCCTATGACCGCGTGGGTGCGACAGGGCATGTCGATCACGATCTGGACTTGCCGCACGAGGTATCGATCTACGCAATCCCCGAGGGGCAGCATTATGCCCCGACCCCAGATCACCCGATTTTACTAAGCTATCTGGGAACAGTTGTTCAGGGCTATTTAAACGAGTTTGGCGAAGACGGTGTGCGGGCATTTTTCGACACGACTGATGGCTGGGATGCCCCGATTCTTGATGACCTTTCAGAGCCAATCTATCCTCGGACCCAGGCGCTGGGTCGCAAAGAAAAGGCGCTGCTTGAAAGCGAGATGCAGCGCATGAATAGCCATTTGCTCAAGCCGTAATGGACTCATAACGGGCTGCGCATTAAGCCTGTCGGCTCTCTTCGCGAGAAAAGCCGACAGGTCCGAAAAACATTCAGATGTTACGCGTTGATCGGCATCCGTTTTTCCGCGATTTCAGCCCACCAGCTGCATCCGGCCGGAATGGCTTCGTCGTTAAAGTCATATTCCGGATGATGTACCGCAGCAGTATCTCCGTTGCCGACAAGGATATAGGCGCCAGGGCGTTCTTCCAGCATATAGGCGAAGTCTTCGCCGCCCATCACAAGCGGTGCCTCTTCGCAGGAACCTGAAATGGAGGCGGCGATCTCAGCGGCAAATTCGGTTTGTTCGTCATGATTGACCATGACCGGATAGCCATCGTGATACTCGACATCAGCAGAGGCATTGAACACCGCCGCTGTGTGACGGGCAATCGCAGGCAGGCGTTCCCGCGCCATTTCGCGCTTTTCGACGGAAAGGGTGCGGACTGTTCCGCGCAGATGTACAGACTGCGGGATGACGTTATAGGCCTTGGACGATGTTTCGAAAGACGTCACAGAGACAACGATTTGCTGCACTGGATCAGCATTCCGGCTAACGATTGTTTGAAGGGCCAGAACCAATTGGCTGGCCGCAACCGTCGGATCAACTGTCTCTTGCGGCTTAGCCGCGTGGCCGCCTTTTCCTTTGATTGTGATGTCAAAGGTATCCGTTGCCGCAAAAAACGCGCCGGGGCGAATTGCAAAGCTGCCCACCGGTCGGCCCGGCCAGTTGTGCATGCCATAGACCTCTTGAATGCCCCAGCGATCCATCATGCCGTCTTCGCACATTTCACGGCCACCGCCGCCGCCTTCTTCGGCAGGCTGGAAGATCACCACAACGGTTCCGTCGAAATTCCGTGTCTCTGACAGATACTTCGCGGCCCCCAGCAGCATCGCTGTGTGCCCGTCATGCCCGCAGGCGTGCATCGCCCCTTGGGTTTTCGAGGCGTATTCCTTGCCTGTCGCCTCAAGGATCGGCAGCGCATCCATATCCGCCCGTAGTCCGATCACCTTGCCCGAACCGGTTTGCCGACCACGGATTACTCCGACGACGCCGGTGCGGCCGATCCCAGTGACCACTTCATCGCAGCCAAAGGCCTGAAGGCGTTCTGCGACAAGCGCTGAAGTGCGGTGCGTTTCAAAAAGAATCTCGGGATTTTCGTGAAGGTCCCGTCGCCATTCGGTGATCTCGTCGTGCATTTCCGCAAAGCGGTTCTTTGTAGGCATGATGTTTCCCTGTGTTTGTTTTGCGAAAGCATGGCGCAAGGCTGGTCACTAGGCAAGACTTTGAGCGCAGGGCCGGCACAGGACCTATTTCAGCTCGAACAAAATATCATTCGTGTGCTGCCCTCGAGCGGGAGGAGTGGCGGGCGCACTTGCAGGTTCACCCAAAAACCGTGGCGCTGCTGCGGCTTGCAGGACGCCGTCTATTTCGTGCCATGTAGCACGGGCTGCATTCATCGGATGCGCCATCGCTTCCTCGGGGTTAAGCACTGGGGCAACACATGCGTCGCTGCCTTCAAAGATTTTGGCCCATTCGTCGCGGGTTTTGTGGGCGAACACACCCCGCAACCGATCTGTTAGGGTCGGCCAAAGGGCTTTATCGAATTGTCGCGCAAAATCGGGATCTTCCGAAAGCCCGAGTTTTTCCAGAAAAATAGCGTAAAACTTTGGCTCAAGGCTTTGAACGCTTATGTATCCCCCATCCGCGGTTCTATAGCAGCGGCTCCAATGCGGGCCATCCAGAATGCTTTGACCGCGCGCCATGCTCCACATGCCCGATTGGCGCATTGTCAGCATCAGGTTCATCATATGTGCCGAGCCATCGTAAATCGCGGCATCAACGACCGTCCCTTTCCCTGTTTGACGCGCATTCAAAATGCCGGCCAGTATGCCAACTGCCAGATACATGGCCCCTCCGCCGATATCTCCGACAAGGGTAGGGGGAGTAAACGGTGCATCGCCCGCATCCGAGGCATACCAACCGGCGCCAGAAAGCGCGATGTAGTTCAGGTCATGCCCCGCAACCTTGGATAAGGGGCCGTTTTGCCCCCAACCGGTCATGCGTCCGTAAACCAGAGCCGGATTAACGTTATGGCAGTCCTTGGGACCAAGCCCCAATCGTTCCATGACGCCTGGCCGGAACCCTTCGATCAGACCATCCGCCAAGGCCACCAGTTTTTTGACGGTTGAAAGATCGTCAGGTTCCTTCAAATCCAATTCGATCGACCGCTTGCCGCGATCCAGAATTGAGCTGTCAGGCACCCCGGGGGTGGCATTGCCACCTTTTCGATGAACAACAATGACATCAGCACCCAGATCCGCCAGCAACATGCCGGTAAACGGTCCTGGGCCAAGTCCTTCGATTTCGATGATTCGAATGCCGTTCAGCATGTGTGGTGACTCACTTTGTTGGTTCCCCATATATTTTTCGCAGATTTGAGCGCTTTTCTACACTGCGACGGTGCGTCATGTCTGAATGGCAAAAATGAACGGAAACATTTTCTGACACATCAATTTGAGTTAAAATAGTATCAAAAGATGTGCAGCTTTGCTAATACGAACGGAAGATTGTCCGATAAAGGTACATCGATGTAATGAATGAGGACTGTGTATGTTTAATCGCCGCTTGTTTTTAGGGTTTGTTGCTGCTGTTTCAGCATTCGGCAGCACACTTTTGGCTTCCGATGAAAAAGTTATCCTGACCGTAAACGGTTTAGGGGACCCTGTTGAGTTTACCCAATCGCAGCTTGCCGAGATCGGCACAGATACGTTCGAAACATCGACGATTTGGACAGAAGGTGTTCACGAATTCACGGGCGTTCCTTTAAGCGCGTTTCTTGCGTCACTGGACGTTACGTCAGGCATGATGTTTGCGTCTGCGATCAACGACTACACAATCGAATTCCCAGTCGAGGACGCATTGTTGGAAGGTCCGATGATCGCATACCTGCTGGATGGAGCGCCGATGTCAGTTCGGGATAAAGGACCCCTTTGGATTGTCTATCCATATGACTTGAATCCTGATTTCCAGAATGAAGACGCCTATGCGCGCAGCATCTGGCAGCTGGATCGCATAGAAATCGCCCAGTGATTTCACTCGATAGCGGGCGATGGGTGTCTTAAGAAATAGGTCCCGATGGGTCGATGTGATCGGCTGGCGCGTTGGGCTTATCTTGTTGATAAGTCTGGTGGCTTTTGCTGCCGGGCTTTTCACGTTGACAAAAGATGCCCGCGACCAATGGAATGAGCTTGCGAGCGCATCCCGAGACAACAACGGTTGGAATGTCGCGCAAACCGAAGTCGAGTTTCTGCGTGCGATGAATGCGGTCACTATAGCGGGTTCGAAAGAAAACCCCGACCCCGAGCTTCTGTCGGAAGTGCGGTTGCGATTTGATATCTTCTATTCGCGCATGGTGACGATTAGGGACAGCTCGACGCTTGCGCCCGCACGAAACACCGAGCTTAGCCAAAATTTGATTACCCGAGTTTTGAGGGTCTGAACCGCCTGATACCTGCGATTGATGGGGATGACGACAACCTTTGGCAAGAACTCCCGAGGATATCCGAAACTCTGGAAAGCTTCAGGGCTGATGTGCGCGACCTGTCTTTGAACGGTTCAAAAAATATGACGGTCGAAGCATTTGATCGGAGAGACAGAGTTATCATTGCCTTAAAAAAGCTTGGCATCCTCACGGTTGTGCTCGTTTCAGGCTTGATGGTTCTAGTCGTTGCTTTGATTGTTCTGATCGTGCGCGAACGAAGGCTATTGCAGGAGAAAAACGTCATCAGCCAGCGTTTGGGCGCGATCATCGACACCGCGATGGAAGGGGTTGTTGTGGTCGATGATCAAGCAAGAATTGTCGAGTTCAATCCCGCCGCAGAACAGATATTCGGATATGTACGCAACGAAGTGCTGGGCAAAAAAGCAATCGAGTTTCTGTTAGACGATCAACAACGCGATACGTTTGCATCAGCTTTGGGGGCACTTTCACCGTCATCCGATGACACCTCTCTCAGATCAGGTAGATTCCAAATTCAGGCGCTTAGAAAAGGTGGGGAAGCCTTTCCGGTTGAGATATCCTTGTCCGAGACAGATAGTTTAGACGGCAAGCTTCAAGTGACGTTCCTCCGGGATATTTCGGAGCGACTGGAAGCGCGCAGGCAACTTGAAGAAGCCCGCGATAAAGCGATGGCTGGCGAAAAGGCCAAGACGCAGATGTTGCTGGTCATGAGCCACGAAATGCGTACCCCTTTGAATGGGATATTGGGGGCGCTTGAGTTGATGCAAAACACCGAGCTTTCGCCAATCCAAAGAAAGTATTCCCAGGCTATAGAAGCATCCGGGCAATTGCTTTTGCGGCACGTGAATACGGCCATGGACATTTCGGTTGCGGAACGGAACCAGCTGACCGTCGAGCAGAATGAGTTCGACCTGACATTGGCGGTAGGCGAAATCGTCAGTAGTATGAAAGCCGATGCCGAAGGGCGCGGCAACACGATTTTGGTTTCGGTTCATGAGGGGCTGACGAAAGTTGTCGGCGATGTTGGTCGGGTTCAGCAGATTTTGAGCAATCTTCTGGCCAATGCGATCCAGCATACAGAAAATGGTAAGATCAAAGTCGAGGTTGGCCGAGTGGGGGCAGGGGACACGGTCGAGTTTCGTGTGACCGACACCGGAGTTGGTATTGCCCCGTCAGATATCGAAAGGATATTTGAAGATTTCGTCCGGCTCGACAGTTCGTTTTCCCGCGGGTCTGATGGCACAGGTTTGGGCTTGGGCATTGTGAGACGGCTTGTCGAGGTCATGGGCGGGGACATCGGCGTCGAAAGCCAGCTTGCTGACGGCTCTTTGTTTTGGGTAACCTTGCCGCTGCCGGCCGTAGTGGAAGAAGCTCCTGACGCGCCTGATGCACCTATCCAGCCGGAATTCGAACAGTTCGGTCAAAATGTTCTTGTTGTCGAAGACAATATGATCAACCGGCTCGTGATCAAAGATATGCTAGTGAAATTAGGCTGTCAGGTCACTGAGGCCGTTAACGGCGAGGTCGGCGTGAACGAGGCTCAGAGCCAGAAGTTCGATCTGATCCTGATGGATATCAGTATGCCAGTTATGGATGGGGTGACGGCGACCCAGCTTATAAAGAAATCCGGCAAGAATGCAGAAACACCGGTTTTCGCCGTTACGGCCCATGCGCAACCGGAAGAAATAGCGGCTTTTGAACAGGCGGGCATTGATGAAACGATCATCAAGCCTTTGACAATCGCCAAACTCAAGTCGACCCTGGCGGCGATTTCTTCATCCGCGTGAAACGTCGAACCTAGCAAGATTTTCAAGAAAATGCTGCGGTGCGTCAATTGAACTGCATACCTTGGTAGACTGAGCTACGTGAAGTCTTTAAACTGCTTGGGAACCGAACGCATAGGATTGGACGCATTATGAACGTTATCCGCGAAAACGACCTGTTGGATTCGATCGCAGAAGCCCTTCAATACATCTCTTATTACCATCCGCCAGATTTCATTCAGGCGATGGCTTCCGCATGGGAGAGAGAGGAAAGCCAAGGTGCCAAGGATGCGATGGCGCAGATTCTGGTGAACTCTCGCATGGCGGCTACCGGTCGCCGTCCAATTTGTCAGGATACCGGTACTGCGAATGTATTCATCGAAATCGGTCATCAGGCGCGTCTTGAATTGTCGCGCCCTCTGCAAGAGGTGGTCGATGATGCGGTCCGCCGCGCTTATAACCTAGACACCAACCCGCTGCGCGCTTCGGTCGTTGTGGACCCGTTTGGTGAGCGCAAGAACTCAGGCGATAACACGCCTGGCATGATGCATGTCGAAATGGTCGAGGGCGACAAGGTTTCGGTGCACGTCTCGGCCAAGGGTGGCGGGTCTGAAAATAAGGCAAAGTTCACGGTTTTGAATCCCTCGGGATCGGTCGCTGACTGGGTGGTGAACACCATAGAAACCCTTGGTGCCGGTTGGTGCCCGCCGGGCATTCTGGGCATCGGCGTTGGCGGGTCGTCGGACCGCGCGATGCTGATGGCCAAGCAGTCGCTGAACGATCCGATCGACATGCACGAACTGCGCCGCCGTGGTCCCAGCAGCCGGACCGAGGAACTGCGCCTTGAGATTTATGAACGCGTCAATGCGCTGGGCATCGGTGCGCAGGGTTTGGGCGGTGTGACAACCGTGCTCGACGTCAAAATCCGCAGCTTCCCGACCCACGCAGCGTCACTGCCTGTCGGTCTGATCCCGAACTGCGCGGCGACCCGTCACGTGCACTTTGATCTTGATGGCAGCGGTCCTGCTAAGCTGACCCCGCCCGATCTGGCGGCTTGGCCTGAAATCCTGCTGGACAAAGCCAACATGAATTCGCGCCGGATCAATCTGGACGAGCTGACCGACGATGTAGTCGCTTCGCTGACACCGGGGGAAACCCTGCTGTTAAACGGCACGCTTTATACCGGCCGCGACGCGGCGCATAAGCGGATGGTGTCGATGCTGGACGCGGGCGAAGAACTGCCCGTCGATCTGAAGGGCAAGGCGATCTATTACGTCGGCCCGGTTGATGCCGTGGGCGACGAAGTGATCGGACCCGCGGGCCCGACCACCTCGACCCGTATGGATAAATTCACCGACCGCGTACTGGGCGATACCGGCTTGAAAATTATGGTTGGCAAGGCCGAACGTGGACCGGTTGCGATCGAAGCGATCAAAAAGCACAAGGCAGCCTATCTGATTGCCGTCGGCGGTGCCGCCTATCTGGTGTCGAAAGCCATCAAAGAGGCCGAACCGGTTGCGTTCCAAGACCTTGGAATGGAAGCAATCTATCGCCTGCGTGTCGAAGACATGCCGGTGACAGTGGCTGTTGATACCGAAGGCAACTCGGTTCACCAAACCGGACCGGCAAAATGGCGTAAGGCTGTTTGACAGGCCTTAAGTTCTAGGAAAACGCCGGGTGAACTTCCCGGCGTTTTTGGTTTCAGACGGCCGATATCCCGCCGTCCAGTACTACAGCCTGACCGTTCATAAAGCTGTTTTCGGGCGACGCTATCCAAAGTAGTGCATCCGCGATTTCTTGGGCGGTTCCGAACCGTCCCAACGTGTTCAAATCGCTGTGCAGGCGTCCTGTATCATCTGTAACATCCCGCAGCATTGGCGTGTCGACATAGCTGGGGCACAGCGCATTCACGCGAATATTGTCTCTGGCTAACTCATGCGCCAGCGACTTTGTAAGACCAACCACGCCGTGTTTCGTCGCGCCATACGCGGCCAGTCCCGGTGCGCCGGACACACCGGCCAGCGAGGCCAGATTGATGATCCGCCCGCCGCCTGTTTTCGACATGGCAGCGATTTCCGCTTGCAGGCAGTGAAACACCCCCGACAGGTTCACGGACACCAGCTGGTTCCATTGCTCGAATGATGTGTCCGTAAATCGCCCCCGAGGGCCCGAGATGCCCGCATTGTTAATCGCCACATCAATCTTGCCGAACCGATCAACACCGGTCTGAACCATGGCCTGAACCGACGCCGGGTCAGTCACATCGCAGGATAGCGCCAAGGTGCGTGGGTCGTTTTCCAAAAGGTTGCCGTTCAGGTCTGACAAAACCAAATTTGCGCCAGCCTTTGAAAACACTTGGGCCGCAGCTTTTCCGATGCCACCAGCAGCCCCCGTGATCAGAACTGTCTTCCCGCTCATATCCATCATTTTTGGCGACCTATGTTGTTTGCTATGAACATAAGACGCGAGGTCCCATGGAAGAGCAATAGGGCTGTGAACCAGCCCAAAAACATTGCGCGCATGATGACTCCTGTCTTCTGAGCGAAGATGTGTTGACTCCGGTCCGCCTGCCTGTATAAGCGCGGCTTCATTGGTGTTGGTGGGCCCCGCAAGGGGATCCCTGTCATGGCTTCGGCCAAGAGGACAACGCCCTTCATAGTTGCCCACGCGGGCATCGACCTAAAGAAGGAGATCAGCCGTGACCAAACGCACGTCTGCCAAGTACAAAATCGACCGCCGGATGGGCGAAAACATCTGGGGTCGTCCGAAATCCCCGGTTAACCGTCGTGAATACGGCCCTGGCCAGCACGGCCAGCGTCGCAAAGGCAAACTGTCTGACTTCGGTCTGCAGTTGCGCGCCAAGCAGAAGCTGAAAGGCTACTACGGCGACCTGACCGAGAAACAGTTCCGCCGCATCTACGGTGAAGCCGAGCGTCGCAAGGGCGATACCGGTGAAAACCTGATCGGTCTGCTCGAGCAGCGTCTGGACGCGGTTGTATATCGCGCCAAGTTCGTTCCGACCGTTTTTGCGGCTCGTCAGTTTGTGAACCACGGCCACGTTCTGGTTAACGGCAAGCGCGTCAACATCCCGTCCTACCGTGTATCGGAAGGTGACGTGATCGAAGTGCGTGATCGTTCAAAGCAGCTGACCGTCGTTCTGGAAGCTGTTCAGCTGGCCGAGCGTGATGTGCCTGACTACATCGACGCCGACCACTCGAAAATGACGGCGACCTTCGTTCGCACCCCTGGCCTGTCGGATGTACCTTATCCGGTCGTCATGGAACCGAACCTGGTTATCGAATACTACGCTCAGAACTAATCGCGTCTGCGTGGAAAATTCAGGGGCCGCGCCAGTTTTGGTGCGGCCCTTTTTCGTTTACCGGAGGATCCGATGTCAAAGAGTTATCCTGTTTACGGCCGTATCGACGGGCCAGTTGTCATCATTGGTTTCGGCTCGATTGGTCGGGGCACATTGCCACTGATCGAGCGCCACTTCGAATATGACGCCGATAAACTGGTCGTGATCGAACCGGATGCCAGCGCCCATAATTTTCTGGCGCAACGCAACATCCGGCATGTTCAGACGGCGCTGACCCCTGAAAATTACCGCGATGTGTTGGGCGACTTGTTCAGCGACGGCGCAGGGTTTTGTGTGAATCTGTCCGTTGATACGTCCTCATTGGATATTATGAGGTTCTGCCGCGAGCTTGGTGTTCTTTACATTGACACAGTCGTAGAGCCGTGGGCCGGTTATTACTTTGATACCACCGACAATGCCGAGCGCACCAACTACGCATTGCGCCAGAAAGTCCGCGATGAAAAGGCAGCCAATCCGGGTGGGACCACAGCGGTCAGCTGCTGCGGCGCCAACCCTGGCATGGTCAGTTGGTTCGTCAAAGAAGCTCTGCTGACATTAGCGAAAGACACAGGCAAAGACGCAACAGCCCCGACCGACCGTGATGGCTGGGGCCGCCTGATGCAATCCCTCGGCGTCAAAGGTGTGCATATCGCCGAGCGTGACACGCAAGCCCGCCGCCAACCCAGACCGCGCGGCGAGTTTGTGAATACATGGTCCGTCGAAGGTTTCATCGCCGAAGGTTTCCAACCTGCCGAATTGGGGTGGGGGACGCACGAAAAATGGTTCCCCGACAATGCTCACAGCTATGACACCGGCTGTCAGGCCGCGATTTGGCTTGAACGCCCGGGCGCGATCACTCGTGTGCATACATGGTGCCCGACACCTGGTCCACAGTTCGGCTTTCTGGTGACCCATAACGAAGCCGTCTCGATCTCGGATTACTACACCGTCGGCGATGCAGCCGCGCCCGAGTTCCGCCCAACATGCCACTATGCTTATCACCCTTCGGATGACGCGGTTCTATCCTTGCACGAGATGTTCGGCTCGGGTCGCCAGCAGCAAAAGCACCACATTCTGACCGAAGACGAGATCGTTGAAGGCATCGATGAGTTGGGTGTTCTGCTATACGGTCACGAAAAGAACGCGCTGTGGTTCGGATCACGCCTGTCAAACGACGAAGCGCGTGAACTGGCGCCTTATCAGAATGCAACAGGTCTTCAGGTCACCAGCGCGGTGCTTGCCGGTATGGTCTGGGCTTTGGAAAACCCCGAAGCGGGGATTGTCGAAACTGACGAAATGGATTTCGCCCGTTGCCTAGAGGTCCAGCGGCCTTATCTTGGTCCGGTCGAGGCGCATTACACTGATTGGACTCCGCTTCAAGACCGTTGGGAACACTTCCCCGAGGATATCGACGAAACCGATCCTTGGCAGTTCCGCAACGTCTTGGCCAGCTAAAGCGCGTTGCCCAAATGCAACGGCGGCGGGGGTGGTTGGCTGCTTTCGCCGCAGGCTGTGCTTCAGGCTTTTCTATGTCTCTTCCCGCGGATATGAGAGGGCGGTAACGAGGATGTATTGATGTCGAAAATTGCGCCACAGCCCGGAATTATGGACATTGCCGTTTATCAGGGCGGTCAATCAAAGCTTGAAGGCGTGACAGATGTCATCAAGCTATCGTCAAACGAAAATCCCTATGGACCGTCTGAAGCCGCGGTAGAGGCACTTCGTAAGTCCGCGTACGGGCTGCATCGCTATCCGTCCACGGACCACAAAGAACTGCGCGATGCGATCGCCGCACGGCACGGGCTTGATCCGGACCGGATCATTTGCGGTGTCGGCAGCGACGAAATCCTCAGCTTTTTGTGCTACGCTTATGCCGGTGTCGGCGATGAGGTGATCCACACCGAACACGGTTTTGCGATGTACCGGATTTCGGCGTTGGCTGCGGGCGCGACCCCTGTTGAAGTTCCTGAAAAGGATAGGACGGTGGATGTCGATGCCATTCTGGCGGCCTGCACGAAGAAAACCAAACTGGTCTTCATCGCAAATCCTGCAAACCCGACCGGTACGTTTTTGACCGGCGATGAAGTGCTACGCTTGGCCGAGAAATTGCCCAAGCATGTGCTTTTGGTTTTGGACGGGGCGTATGCGGAATTCGTGGACGGGTTCGACGGCGGAGCAGCCTTGGTCGAAGCGCGGACAAATGTTGTTATGACGCGGACCTTCTCGAAGCTATACGGCTTGGGTGGTTTGCGCGTCGGATGGGGCTATGGGCCAAAAGACATTATAGATGTTCTGAACCGCATTCGTGGTCCATTCAACCTGTCCGGTCCAGCGCTTGCGGCTGCGGAAGCGGCTATAAAAGACGTCGACTTTGCCAACAAATGCGCGTTTGACAACGCGCGCCTGCGCGCTTGGATCACCAAAGCTTTGAATGACTTGGGGGTGGCGACCGATACTTCCTATGCCAACTTCGTACTGGCTCGTTTTGGCAGCGCAGAAGAGGCCAATGCCTGTGACGCCCATCTAAAATCTCAGGGGCTGATCGTGCGTAAAACGGCCGGGTACAAGCTGCCGGAAGGTTTGCGGATCACCGTTGGTGACGAATCCGCTTGCCGCCGCGTGGTTCACGCCATTGCGCAATTTCTAGAGGGTCGGACATGAGCGGTCCGGTTTATGATCGCGTTGCGCTGATCGGTCTGGGGCTGATCGCGTCCTCCATGTTTTGGGCGATCAAACGCGCAGGGCTTGCTGGCGAGGTGACAGGCTATGCCCGCTCGGCAGAAACCCGCGCAGCGGCACGCGAGATCGGTCTGTGTGACCGCGTTTGTGACAGTGCATCTGAGGCCGTCAAAGGCGCTGATCTGGTTGTCCTTTGTGTGCCTGTTGGTGCAATGGGGGCTGTAGCCGAGGAAATCGCACCCATGCTGAAGCCTGGCGCTACGGTTAGCGATGTGGGATCTGTCAAGCGTGCGGTGATCGATGCCGTGGGTCCGCATTTGCCAGAAGGTGTTCATTTCATCCCAGCACACCCCTTGGCTGGCACGGAACATTCGGGGCCGCGCTCGGGATTTGCCGAACTGTTTGATAATCGCTGGTGCATCCTGGTGCCGGAGGGCGCCGACACGGATGCGACCGCCAAATTGCGCGCTTTGTGGGAGGGCATGGGTTCTAACGTTGATGAGATGGACGCTGATCACCACGATCTGGTTCTGGCCGTCACCAGCCATACCCCGCACCTGATTGCTTATACGATGGTCGGCGTGGCCGACGATTTGCGCCGTGTGACGGACAGTGAGGTCATCAAATACTCGGCAGCGGGTTTCAGGGATTTCACGCGGATCGCAGCCAGTGACCCGACCATGTGGCGCGATGTGTTTTTAACCAACAAGGAAGCGACGCTGGAAATTCTTGGCCGCTTCACCGAGGAACTGTTTGCCCTACAACGGGCAATCCGGACCGGTGACGGGCAGATGTTGCACGATTACTTTACCCATACTCGCGCGATCCGCCGTGGGATCATCGAAGCCGGTCAGGATACAGCCGCGCCTGACTTCGGCCGAGCGCCTGTCAAGAAAACGAGCGCTGATTGAGAACGGGCAGGGGGGGCGCTGCCCCCATCGCCTTTGGCGACTCCCCCGGAGTATTTTGGGTAAGATGAATGGGATCAGGGCAGGATCAGCCTTGGCGCTTCGCCCATGTGCAAGGGACCGAGCCAGATTTGACCATTTTTGAAATCAAACGGCAGATCCAAAGTCTCGGGGTTTCCGGCAAGGCCGGAGATCAAGGTTAAGACAAAGTCGATCTGATCAAGAGCTGATTGCGTCAGACGGCCTGCGTCGCGTTCGCGGGTGAGCATCTCGCGCCAGTTGCGAATTTTCAACGTGAGCGTACCGACTGGCGTTCCCGATTGAGTGATGTCCAATGTGCCCGCTGCCGCAAGGCGCAACCCGCTCCACTGTGCTTCGGCCAGGTTGACGGTCAGGCTTTGGGGCTGTGGGCGGCGGCTTTCGACTGCAGTGCGCGTTAAAGGCGCGTTCATGCTGACGCGCACATCTGCGGTCAAGCGGTCAATCGGCGCCTGGTTGCTGCCAGAGGTCGTGATGATATCCGGAAAGGTGCCGCGCAATCCGCGGACATCCAACGCCACGCGATAGTCAGAGGGTTCATCCGGGCTCACCTCAAGCGACAGCTGCGCAACATCTGCGCTTAGACCCCAGTCCTGATCCGAGATGGCGTTCAGGTCTTCGGTCACAAGGATCATGCGCTCAACAGCCCAACTTTCGGTGTCGAGAAGTTTTAAGCTGGCGCGCGCATCCGAGGTTGTGACGCTGAGTGTGGAGTGCGGCGTCGCATAGCTTTGGGCGTTGTCCACAACAGCGATAATGTGCTTGGGATTATAGCTTAGGCGAAAGAGTTGCAGAAAACCACTTTCCCAGACCATACCGCTTTCGGGATCCCCCAGCCGTGGGTCTGTCAGGGTGGTATCCAGCCTGTTAGGAAATCCGGACACGCTTAAATCGGTATAATCAGCAGCCCATCCTTCGGCGCGGCGGTTCTCGAACCAGTGCGCAATCGCTTGCTTTTGAACGTTGCTCTGGAAGACCCAAAATCCCGACCAAAGCAGAGCTGCCGCAATTACAACAAATGTCAGCCGTTTCATGACACGATCCCTTTTGTCTGCGGCACATATGGTGGTAGCAGGAGGGGAAAGGCAAGGACCAGATCATGACGCTTTGGGTATTCGGCTACGGCTCGCTTCTTTGGAACCCCGGTTTTGAGCCGGCGGAAACGGAAATAGCAACACTTGAGGGATACGCGCGCAGTTTCTGTATGCGATCGATCCATCACAGGGGCACGGTTGAAGACCCCGGGTTGGTATTGGCGCTGGATAAAGACCCCGATGCGGTCTGCAACGGTATCGCCTTTCGGGTGAAGTCCGGTGAGGAAGACAAGGTGCTTGCGTATTTGCGGGAACGCGAGCTGATTTCTTCGGCCTATTACGAAGATCATGTCATATTGGGGCTGCAAGACGGACGCCGTATCGAGGCGGTCGCCTATATTATCGATCCCGACCATGACCAGTATTGTCATCTTGATCTGGAGACGCAGGCGCAGATCATCGCGAGCGCGGTTGGCGGGCGCGGTCCGAACTGGGAATACCTGTTTAACACCAGCACTCATTTGAACGAGGTGGGGCTGGAAGACGCCGATCTGAACTGGCTTAGCCAGCGTGTACGCGATCTGATGGGATAACCCTTGGCTTGCCAGCCGTGATTGCCTATTGTCGCTCAAAATCCACCAGCCTTGGGAGATGTCCAAATGGGCCTGCTGGAACCAGAGGTTAAAGCGCAGTTTTCTCAACCGATCCGCCAGATCATTCTGATGCTGATCGTGCTCGGCCTGACGGCGGGGTTGGTTGTCGTGGCCTATCCGCGGGTGGCGTCGGTCTTTTTGGCCAACCCATGGCTGAACGGCGTGATTGCCGGTGTTTTCGTGATCGGTGTCTTGGCCTGCTTCTTTCAGGTTGCGCAAATGGTGTCTTCGGTACGCTGGATCGAGGGCTTTGCGGCGGAAAACCCCGGTCATGAGCTAACCAAAGCGCCGCGTCTTTTGGCACCTTTGGCGGCGCTTCTTCGGTCGCGCGGAAAGCAGATGCAGATTTCTGCCAGTTCGACGCGCTCGATTTTGGATTCCGTTGCTTCGCGTATCGAGGAAGTGCGCGACATCACTCGTTATATTGTCAACACACTGATCTTCCTTGGCCTTTTGGGTACGTTTTACGGACTTGCCACAACGGTTCCGGCGTTGGTTGATACGATCCGCAGTCTTGTACCCGAACAGGGCGAGGCTGGCGTTGCAGTCTTTTCGCGCCTGATGGCGGGTTTGGAATCCCAGCTTGGGGGGATGGGAATCGCTTTCGCATCTTCACTGTTGGGCTTGGCCGGTTCTTTGGTGGTCGGATTGCTTGAGCTGTTCGCCGGGCACGGCCAAAACCGTTTTTACCGCGAGTTGGAAGAGTGGCTGTCCAGCATCACCCGCCTGGGCTTTGCATCTTCCGATGGCGACACCTCGTCCGAGCAATCTGCCATGGTGATGATGGCCGACCACCTGTCTCAGCAGATGGAAATGCTGCATGCCATGATCGCCAAATCCGATCATGAACGGGCCGTGGCGGATGATCGACTGCAGCAACTGATGGCCTCGATGGATCGAATGACAGACCGGTTGCGAACTGACGATAGCTCTCAGATGTTGGCACAGGTTGTCGAAGGCCAAAACCGTTTGATCGGTGCGCTTGAAAAAATTGGACCAGCTGGTCAGGCAGAAGTAGACGCCGAAAGCCGGATGCGCTTGCGCAGCATGGATCAGCAGCTTCTGCGCATTCTCGAAGAATTGTCCGCGGGGCGTCAGGAAGCGATGGCCGAAATCCATAACGACATCGCAGCACTGCATCGCAGTCTGCAACAGCTTGCGCCCAAACGCGGCCCCTTTAGCGAGGGCTGAGTATGTCGCTGAACCGTCGCACGGGCCAGCGTTTCCAAGCTTCGATCTGGCCGGGGTTTGTGGATGCGATGACGGGACTGCTTTTGGTCCTGATGTTCGTGCTGACGATTTTCACTGTGATCCAGTTCGTTCTGATGGAAACGATTTCGGGGCAAGAGGACGAGATGTCCGAATTGTCCTCGGAAGTGGCAGCTTTGGCAGATGCCTTGGGACTTGAGCGGGACCTGACTGCGCAGTTGACAACACGTGTTGGCGGACTTGAGCAGACCTTGGAAGATGCCGAGGCGCAGGTGGCTGCGCAATCCGCGATGATTGCATCGCTGCGCATTGATCTGACTTCGCGCACGAATGCGTTGGATGATGCCAACGCCCGCATTACGGCATTCGAAAATCAGGTCGCAGCGCTTTTGTCGGACCAGGAAACCGCGCTGGGCCGCATTGCCGATCTGGAAGCCAGTGAAGCCGAACTGATGTCCGAGCAAGAGGCGTTGAATTTGGCGCTTGCCACGGCTCGGAACGAAATTGATGCACAGGTCGAGGCCGCACGTCTGGCAGCCGCCCGGGAAGAGGCGCTGCAAGCCTTGGTCGAAGATCTGCGTAGTCAGAATGCAGAAACCGACGAAAGCCTTGCGAACGCCTTGGCGCAGTTGGCGGACGAAGAGGACAAAGCACGGTCACTATCACAAGAGCTTATGGACACGCTGGCGCGTCTGGAAGATACCCAAGGGGCGCTGGCGGAAGAAGAGAAAGCCAAGCTGGCCGAGCAAGCGGCCGTTGCGGCATTGCGTGAACGACTTGCTGATACCGAAGCGGCATTATCAGAAGAAGAAAAGGCGAAACTGGCGGAAGCCGCCGCTGCCGAAGCGCTGCGCAAACGGCTGGAAAATACGCAAACCGAACTGACTGCGATGACGCTTGCGTTGGAAGAAAAACGTAAGGAAGCCGAAGAGACGCTAACGCTGTTGGCGGCGTCCCGTTCGGCAGAAGAAGGCCTGAATGAAAAATTGGCCGCAGCGTTGCTGGCAAACGCCGAACTGGATCTGAAGCTTCAGGATACTCAAGCCGATTTGAACAAAGCCCGTGAAGCACGTGAAAATGCGGGGTCAAAACTTAGCTCGGTCGAGGCTGCTTTGGTTCAAGCTTTGTTGGATTTGGATGAAGGCACGGCAGACCGTAATGAAACACAGGCAAAGTTAGATCTGGCCAATCAAGAGCTGTCCCGCGCGCGGGATCGTGAGCGGACGCTAGAGCGCCAGCTTGCGGCATTGCGGGTACAAGTCGATCAGGGCGAAGCCGCACTTGCTGATTTGAACCTGCGTTATGAAGCCGAAAAAATTGCGCGTGCGGAAGCCGTCGAAGCAGTTAATCAAGCAGGTGCTGCGCGAACTGAACTGAGCAATCTGCTGGCATCGGCTCGGACTTCTGCTGAGCTTGCCAACGAAACCGCCGAGGCCGCGCTGGCGGCGCAAGCGCGCAGTCAAACGCAGGTCGAGCAATTGACCGATGCCTTAGCAGACGCACGTGCCGAGGCTGATGAAGCGCTAATCGCAGCACGAACAGCACGCAACACGACCGCTGAACTGGAATTGCGATTGGCTCAGGTCTTGGCAACCCGAAACGAATTAACCGCAAGTCGTGACGATCTCGAGGCGCGCTTGGCATCGGCTCTGGCGGCAAAATTGGCGGCACAGCAGGATGGCGAAGCCAAGGCCGATTTGGAAGAACAACTGGCCCGCGCGCTTGAGGCGAAGCTGGCGGCAGAAAGTGCTGCGCAGGATCAGCAAGCCAAACTGTCCGAGGTCGAGAAAACGCTCGCCGAGCTGCGTACACGTTTGGCCGACGCCCTATTGCAGCAACAAAAGATTGAAGAAGCTGCGGCGGAACGCATGAGCGAGGCGGACAAAGCGATCCTACTTCTTGCGACAGCTGAAGAAGAATTGAACTCCGCAAAGACGCAGAATCAAAAGGCTCAACGGGAAATGGAACTTCTGAACCAGCAGGTCGCTGACTTGCGCGTGCAAATGGGCAAGCTGCAAACACTGATCGACGAAGCGGAAGCCAAAGATGTGGCCAGCCAGGTTCAGATCACCTCTCTTGGCAATCGTCTGAATACAGCGCTAACGCGAGCCGCAGCCGAGGAACGACGCCGCCGTCAGGCCGAGGAGGAAATCAACGACTTGCTGCAGGCCGAGAAGGATCGTCTGGAACAAGAGAACAAGGCGCTTGCCAAATACCGATCGGATTTCTTCGGACGTTTGCGTGATCTGGTCGGTGAACGCGAAGGTGTGCAGATTGTTGGCGATCGCTTCGTCTTCTCGTCCGAGGTTCTTTTCCCGTCCGGCAAGGCCGATCTCTCCGATGCCGGTAAAAACGAAATCGCCAACATCGCCTCGCTTCTGTTGGATATTCAGGATGAAATCCCCTCCGAGATTGACTGGGTGATCCGCGTTGACGGGCACACCGATAACATCCGCGTCCTTCCCGGTGGCGAGTTTGCGGATAACTGGGAGCTGTCGCAGGCTCGTGCCTTGTCGGTGGTCCGAGATCTTGTGGGCCTTGGGCTGCGCCCTGATCGGCTTTCTGCCAACGGGTTTGGACAGTACCAGCCTATCAATCCGGCCAACACCGCAGAAGCGCGCGCGCAGAACCGGCGGATCGAGCTTAAACTGACCGAGCGTTAATCCGAGACCATAAAGCGTTTGGCGTTTTCGCGTACATCATCTGGAATAACCGCCGATTGCCGTGTTTCGACGTTGAACATGGCCGATTTGAACGTGCCAGAGAACACCAAAATTTCGTCATCAGCACGGTACAGCCGGTGGCGGAAAGTCATGGATTTGGTGCCAACCGCCGCAATGTCTGTTTTCAGATAGATTGAATCCCCCGCCTGGAGTTCGGCCAGAAAATCGCTTTCGGCGTGAACCACCGCAAAGCACAAGCGACGACCCGAGCGTTGGTCGTGTCCCGTCAAGCCAAGGGCCGTTTCAATGTTCCCGATCCCATCCGAGCAAGCGGCGAAATAGCGCGCCACGTTCATATGTCCTAGAAAATCGCAATCTGTGGGCTCAACCAAACTGCGGAAGGTTTCCATTGCTGGCATAGGTGTCTCCTGTTTTCAGGCAGGGTAGGGCGCGCGTCTAACATGTGGCAAGAAAAAAGCCCGCGAAATCTTCGCGGGCTTTCGGAATACTATGGCTACCGATTACTCGGCGGTTAGAAGCGGGGGCTTCTTTCCCTCGAGCCTTGGACGCTCGGGACCGGACAGTTGTAAATCCAGCTTGCCGTCTTTCACAGCCACTTTGACCAGACCGCCCTTGGTCAGCTTGCCGAACAGCAATTCTTCAGCCAATGGCTTTTTAATGTGCTCTTGTATGACACGCCCCAAAGGCCGCGCGCCCATCTTGTCGTCATAGCCTTTGTCCGCCAGCCATTCAGCAGCCGGACGGGTAAGTTCGATGCTGACATTGCGATCCAGAAGCTGGGCTTCCAGTTGCAGCACGAATTTCTCGACCACTTGCAGGATGACATCTTTCGGAAGTGCCCCGAAGCTGATGACCGCGTCCAGACGGTTACGGAATTCCGGCGTGAACATCCGCTCGATCGCGGCTGTATCTTCCCCTTCGCGGCGGTCACGGCCAAAGCCAATGGCCTCTTTCGCCTGCTCTGCGGCGCCCGCGTTTGAGGTCATGATCAACACCACGTTGCGGAAGTTCACGGTGCGCCCGTTATGGTCGGTCAGCTGGCCGTGGTCCATCACCTGCAGCAGGATGTTGTAGACATCTGGGTGTGCTTTTTCAATCTCGTCCAGAAGCAGAACACAATGCGGATGCTGGTCCACACCGTCGGTCAGAAGACCGCCCTGATCAAAGCCTACATAGCCCGGAGGCGCACCAATCAATCGGCTGACCGCGTGTTTCTCCATGTATTCGGACATATCAAAGCGCAGAAGTTCCACACCCAGAATATCGGACAGTTGCTTGGCCACTTCGGTTTTACCCACGCCGGTTGGTCCAGCGAACAGGTAGTTGCCGATGGGCTTTTCAGGTTCACGCAACCCTGCACGGGCCAGCTTGATCGCGCTGGACAGTGCATCAATCGCGTCGTTCTGACCAAAGACCACACGCTTGAGCGACTTCTCAAGATCTTTCAGCACCTCGGCATCGTCCTTGCTGACGCTTTTGGGAGGAATGCGTGCGATCTTGGCAACGACGGCCTCAATCTCTTTGACGCCGATGGTTTTGCGACGTTTGCTTTCCGGCACGAGGTGTTGTGCCGCACCGGCTTCGTCTATCACGTCGATGGCGCTGTCGGGCAGCTTGCGGTCGTTGATATAGCGCGATGAAAGTTCAACTGCGGTTTTGACCGCATCCGCGGTGAATTTCACGCCGTGATGCTCTTCAAAATAGGGTTTCAACCCTTTCAGGATCTTGATGCTGTCTTCCACGCTGGGCTCGTTGACGTCGATTTTTTGGAAACGACGCGACAAGGCGCGGTCTTTTTCGAAGTGCTGGCGGAACTCTTTATAAGTGGTCGATCCCATCGTCCGCAGCTTGCCGCCCTGCAAAGCAGGTTTCAGCAGGTTCGAGGCATCCATGGCCCCACCGCTGGTTGCGCCCGCGCCGATCACAGTGTGGATTTCATCGATAAACAGAACCGCGTCTGGATGATCCTCTAACTCGGTCACCACGGCTTTCAGGCGTTCTTCGAAATCTCCGCGATATCGCGTTCCCGCCAAAAGTGCGCCCATGTCCAGCGAGTAGATCGTTGTATTGGCCAGAACCTCGGGCGTTTCCCCGCTGACGACCTTGCGGGCCAGACCTTCGGCGATGGCAGTTTTGCCAACACCCGGATCGCCCACCAGAAGCGGGTTGTTTTTGCGTCGGCGGCACAGAACCTGAATACAACGCTCGACCTCGGAATCGCGGCCGATCAGCGGATCAATGTCGCCGTCTCGTGATTTTGCGTTCAGGTCTACGCAATACTTCGCCAATGCGCTGTCTTTGGCCTTGCCATCGACCGTTTCGCCATTCCCCGATGTTTCTTCAATCGGGTCATCAGCCCCTTGGATCGGACGGCTTTCGCCGAATGCCGGATTTTTCGCCACGCCATGCGCAATGTAGTTCACCGCATCGTAGCGCGTCATATCTTGTTCTTGCAGGAAATAGGCTGCGTTGGATTCGCGTTCTGCAAAGATGGCGACCAAAACATTCGCCCCGGTCACTTCTGACCGACCCGACGACTGCACGTGAATAGCCGCCCGCTGGACCACCCGCTGGAAGGCGGCCGTGGGAACAGCCTCTGAGCCTTCGACATCTGTGACCAGATTTGACAGGTCGTCTTCGATGTATTCCACAAGATTTTTGCGCAGTTCGTCCAGATCGACATCGCAGGCTTTCATCACCTGCACGGCGTCGGGTTCTTCCATCAGCGCGAGCAACAGATGCTCTAGCGTTGCGAACTCATGGGAACGGGCGTTGGCGATCGCCAGCGCTGCGTGAATTGCCTGCTCTAGTGTATTCGAGAATGAGGGCACGTCGTGCGCTCCTTTCTGTCTTTTTTATCGGATCGCCCTGATGCTATCCGCCTTATGTTAAATCTTGGACCTTCTGGCGCGGTCTTCAAGGGTTTTTTTATTTCAACCTGTCTCGATCCTGATCACATTCTGTTATCCATGCATGAAGACGCCGTTCAAAAGGTGTCTTTCGCTTGCCTGACACGTGCAAATACGGTGCCAGCGTCCTTGCCAACAGCATTCACGCTTTTTTGAACTTCGGGACTGTCTCCGCGCAGGAACGGATTGGTTGCCAGTTCTTCGGCTATAGTGGAGGGCACCGTCGGCTCGCCTTTTGCTCGTTTTGCTGCAACAGCTTCGACTCTTGCGATCAGATCCGGATTGTTTGGTTCGATGGTTTCGGCAAACCTGCCATTGGCTGCCGTATACTCGTGACCCGAATAAACGAGCGTTTCAGGGGGAAGCGCCATGAATTTTTGCAGGCTATTCCACATCATTTCCATTGTGCCTTCAAACACGCGACCACAGCCAAAAGCCATAAGGCTATCGGCCGTGAATACGACGCCCGCGTTCGGGAAATAGTAAGCCATGTGCCCCAGAGTATGACCTGGCACTTCCATCGGGACGGTATAGGCCGACCCGTTCCCGCCGTTCATCCCCTCGGTCAGCGCCATATCAAGGCGGGGCATCTTGGTTTCTTCGGCTTTTGGTCCCATAACCTTGCAGCTGTATTTTTCTCGCAGCTCCTCGACACCTTGCACGTGATCACCGTGATGATGGGTCAGCAATATCGCCCCGAGATGCCAGCCCCGTTCTTCAAGCGCGTCGATAATCGGTTCGGCTTCCGGCGCATCAATCAGACAAACTCCGTCGGGACCTTTGACGATATAGGCATAATTGTCGTCCAGACAGGCGACTGTTACGATTTCCAATGTCATGGGCTTCCCTCGCTGCTAAACTGTGCTTAACTCAGAGTGGACGATCACTGGAACGACTGCAATGCATCTAGACGTTCAAGACCTGAGAAACTTTTATTACCGCAGCGCGTTGGGGCGGGCTGTGCAAAAGGCGATTCGCGATCAGATCACCAGCCGTTGGCATGATGCACATGGTCAAACCGTCGTGGGTTATGGATTCGCTGTTCCTTTGTTGCGGCCATTTCTGAAAGATTCGCGCCGCGTGATCGGCTTGATGCCCGGCCCACAAGGGGTGATGCCTTGGCCGGCCGGTATGCCGAATGTGTCCGTTCTCTGCCATGAAACTATGTGGCCGATTGAAACGGGGCGTGTTGATAAATTGATTATGATGCACGGGCTGGAAACCAGCGAGGATCCAGGCGCCCTGTTGGAAGAAGCATTTCGCGTGCTTGGGCCAGGCGGCAAGCTTATGTTGATTGTTCCAAACCGTGCGGGTTTGTGGGTGCGCACAGATCATACTCCGTTCGGGTTCGGGCGCCCGTATAGTTTGGGACAGGTCGAGACCCAGCTGCAGGTTCACAACTTCATGCCCAGTTTCCACTGCGGGGCAGTGCATTTCCCACCCTGGCAAACCCGATTCTGGTTGAAGACTGCTGGCCTTCTGGAAACGGCAGGGAATCGTCTTTCCAATGTCCTGACCAGTGGCCTTCTTATTGTAGAGGCTGAGAAACGTGTTCACTTGCCCATTGACCGCGGTTCGCCGGTTTCTGAGCGCCCATTGAAGGCGCTTGGGGGGCTCCGGCCAGCCGGTGCCCGACCCGTATGAGCGCAAACAAACACGAATCTTACACCAAAAAATGAACTTTTATTAAATGCTGCACCTGCGCAATAGGTCGCACATTGGCTAACTGATTGATATTGTTAATACATACAAAAACACGAATGCGATATCACAGGTTGCTAGGTTAGAAACCGTCTGCTACATCGACGCTGATTTTTAGCGACTTGATATGGGTCAAGGTACGTAAACGCCCCCGGGGTGGTTCAGAGGGAACCGAACCGGGGCCAGAAATCGGAAGGGTGGACGTGTCCGAACCAGCTTCGATCTCCTCCGGCATCGCCGAGCGCTATGCCGCCGCAATCTTTGAGATCCTTCAGGAAAACGATAACCTGTCGGGTCTTGAAACTTCAGTTGAAACCCTTGCAGAGGCTCTGGCCGAAAGCGAAGACCTGCGCGCGACCATCAGCTCGCCCCTGATCTCTCGTTCGGATCAAGAGGCTGCAATCGTCGCCGTCAGCAAAAAGCTGGGTCTGGTAGACGCCGTCAGCAACGCGCTTGCCTTGATGGCGCAAAAGCGCCGCCTGTTTGTTCTGCCCCATCTGGTAGATCAGCTGCGCGCGAAGATTGCTGACCACAAAGGCGAAGTGACCGCCGAGGTCGTCACCGCAAAAGCGATGACCAAAGCGCAAAGCGAGAAACTTGCCGCTGCTCTGAAGACGAGCATTGGCAAGGATGTTAAAATTAACGCGGCCGTTGATAAGGACCTTATCGGCGGTCTTATTGTTAAAGTGGGCTCGAAGATGATCGACACGTCGATCCGCTCCAAGCTCTCTTCCCTCCAGAATGCAATGAAAGAGGTCGGATAAATGGGTATCCAAGCTGCAGAAATTTCTGCGATCCTGAAGGACCAGATCAAAAACTTCGGTCAAGAAGCCGAAGTTGCTGAGGTTGGTCGTGTTCTCTCGGTCGGTGATGGTATCGCCCGTGTTTACGGTCTGGACAATATCCAGGCTGGTGAGATGGTCGAATTCCCAGGTGGAATTCAGGGCATGGCACTGAACCTTGAAGCCGACAACGTTGGTTGCGTTATCTTCGGTAGCGACCGCGACATTAAAGAAGGCGACACTGTTAAGCGTACCAACGCGATTGTGGACGTTCCTGCGGGCAACGGTCTTCTGGGTCGTGTTGTTGACGGTCTGGGTAACCCGATCGACGGCAAAGGCCCGATCGAAGCAACCGAGCGTCGCATCGCAGACAGCAAAGCACCGGGCATTATCCCGCGTAAATCGGTTCACGAACCGATGGCAACCGGCCTGAAAGCCGTTGACGCGATGATCCCAATTGGCCGCGGCCAGCGTGAGCTGATCATTGGTGACCGTCAGACCGGTAAAACTGCCGTTGCTCTGGACGCGATCCTGAACCAGAAATCATACAACGAC
>CAYVRN010000035.1:5352-31022 GCA_964453855.1 uncultured Rhodobacterales bacterium | reverse complement strand
TACATCACCAACATCAAACGACCAAATGAGCGGGCGCCAAGCTTAATCGACATTATGGCAATAACTGACGTTATGGTGATAAACAGGGTGACAGCGGCAATGGCTGGAACGCCAGCAAACACAGACAATACTGTGCCAATCAGCCCCGCGATTGCAGCAATGTAGCCAAGACTACGTCCAAGTTCACTGCGTTCGTTTCCCCCGAAAAAGCTTCGTTCGTGGCCTTGAGTTATTAAATCAAACATTGTGCACCTAAAATATTTGCAATGCCTGCTTGCATCAATCGTGCCAACATCGGAGTCACTCCATGGGTTGCCAATCAACACATTCTGTCAAAAATTGTATAATTGATAATTTATAACGGCGCAATTTTATCCCGTTTAAGTGGCATCTCTGAAAAAGGCGCGTTGCAGTCGATGATTTGTTGATCCACCATCGTCCGAAAGGAGAATCCCATGATTTCAGCAACAGATGCGCAAAACATCCTTGAGGAACATTTCTCGGACTGGGTACGTGATCTTCAAATTGAAGTCGGCGAGATTACGCAAACGCATTGCATCACCTATATCCCAATGACAGAGCGCCTTGCACGCCACGGCGGCATCATTTCCGGTCAGGCATTGATGGCGCTGGCCGATACGACAATGGTTCTTGCCACCGCAGGTGCCTTCGGCGAATTCAAACCGGTCGCGACCACCAATTTCAACTGCCAGTTTCTGCGACCCGGCGTCGGGGACAAAATCCAATGTCGTGCTGAAATTATCAGGGCCGGAAAGTCATTAGCCTATGTCGAGGCACACCTGACCTCCCTGCCCTCGGCCAAGGCGGTTGCCCATACTCAGGCAACCTTCTATGTGCCTTAGCCTGCTTGAACGCTGCGCAGTTTATAGCGACGCCAAAGAACCAGCAGACCACCCATTGCGATGACTAGCAAATAGTCGATGGCGGGGATGCGGACGACTTCGTTCAGGTATTCCCAGCCCTTACCCTGATAAACCCAAAGCACTCCTGCGAACCACGACAGCAGGATCAAACCGCGGACAAGCCGCGACAGGCCCAAGCCGTGCATTTGGGTGACGACGAACATGGCGGAAAATCCAAAGAAGAACATGGTCCAGAACTCTTGTCCTGCGACCAAGGCGACCACAACGCCGTGTATCAGAACCGAGATCTCAAGCACGCCGGTCCACCATTTGTTGGTATGCACCCGTGTGAAAGCCAAAGACCCCTGAACCATCAGCAGAAGCGTGTAGAAAAATCCTAGGATATGCCCCGGTGTCGTCTCCATCGGGTGGAACCAGAACGTATAGGTGATGGCCCAAGCAAAATAGTAGCCGTGATAGCGGATAAGCGTGCTGCGAACCCCCGCCAACCAGCCGCCACCATAACCGAACACCAGCCCGCGACGCGGTGCTTCGATCATCAAGACAAGCACCAATAACAAAATAACCGAGACCTGAGAGGAAAAGACCGACGTGTCCTGTGCCAGCCCATCATACCAAACAGCCGTCTGAAGGTAGTGCAAAAGAGCAAACCCACCTGTGCCCAGCAGACCAATAACGTTGATAGGATGTAATTTACCGCGGTCACGCAGTTTGTCGCGGTTCGCTTGCCCCCACCAGATCAGGCCCCAGAAGAAAACTTGGTGAAGTGCGTAAAAGCCCCATGCCGATAGCTGACCACCCAAGGTCTGTTCCGGCAGTTTCCAATAATACCACGCAAATCCCTGGTCGGGCAGCAAGTCGATTTGCGATAATGTGGGTTCAAGTAGCAGAATTGCAGCCGATATACCTGCAACCGCAAAAACACTGAACCAGAAGGCGCGCCAAAGTGCTGTCATGTGTCCCTATCCTTTTCCACTTTATACGTGGAGCGGAAGATTTGGATCAAAACCTGCAAAAAATGCGCCAAAAGCTTTCAGATTTGCTACTCGCCGCGGCCGCTAACTTTTTGCCAAATCCAGACAAGGACCAACGCGCCGATAACCGCGCCCACCACGCCCGAAGCCATGCCCATGATAACCGGAAGCGCTTGAAGGATCAAACTGCCCACCAGCGCCCCAACGATTCCGACCAGCAATGTGGTCCAGATATTGGCTTCCCATTTGAACAAACGGGTGGCCAGAAATCCTGCGGCGGCTCCGACAATCAATAACCAGATCATTCCCATGACGTGTCTCCTATTTGCGCCAGTGTGTTGGCACAATCACCAACGCGCCAACGGATGCGATGATCGCGTTTAAGCCCGGGCTTCCGAAGCCCACCCTAAACATAACCGTAATGAAGAAAAACAGAAACGCCCCGCCAAGGCAGATGATGATCGACGGGATTATGCCGTTTCGGGTAAAGCCACTTTTTTCGGACACGTAGCCGATGATAGCGGCGATCACCATGGAACCGAAAAGCGTGAAATACATGGGCCTACCTCAGCACAGTGCCTTTGGGGATGTCCATCCCTCTTAGGAAAACATCACGCGGCTGTGCGCCCTTGCCGGCACGTTGCAACGTTAGAACTTCGATCGCGCCAGTTCCACAGGCGATGGTTAGCGTGTCGTCCAGAACTTCGCCTGCCGTCCCTTTTCCAGCGCTCAGGCGTGACGACAGAAGTTTGAGGCGCTCGCCATCAAACTCGCACCAAGCGCCCGGAAACGGCGAGAGACCGCGGATTTTGCGATCGACCTCTTCCGCAGTTTCGGACCAGTCGATCCGCGCCTCGGATTTGTCGATCTTCGTGGCATAGGTCACACCTGCCTCGGGCTGTGGATCGGCGGTCAGGTCAGCCAAACGGCTTAATGCATCCACCACCAAAGCCGCCCCCATCGCCGAAAGCCGGTCGTGCAATTGAGCCGTGGTTTCTTCTTCGCCAATGGCAGTTGCTTCGCGCAAAAGCACCGGACCCGTGTCCAGACCAGCCTCCATCTGCATAATGCAAACACCGGTCTCGGAATCCCCTGACATAATCGCCCGATGTATCGGAGCAGCCCCGCGCCAACGAGGCAACAGCGAGGCGTGAATATTCAGGCACCCGTATTTCGGTGCATCCAGAATGGCCTGCGGCAGGATCAATCCATAGGCCACCACCACCGCCGCATCCGCATTCAAAGTGGCAAACTCAGCTTGCTCCGCTGCCCCTTTCAAAGACACCGGATGGCGCACATCTAATCCCAGTTCGATGGCGCGCGCATGCACGGGCGTCGGGCGCTCTTTTTTACCGCGCCCCGCTGGTCTGGGCGGCTGACAATAGACCGCCGCGATCACGTGCCCTGCTTCGACCAGTGCGTCCAGCACCGGCACCGAAAACTCGGGCGTGCCCATGAAAACCAATCTCACTTTGCTTTCCTTGCTTTGCGGATCAGCATGTCGCGCTTAACCTTGCTAAGGTTATCGAAATACATCTTGCCGTTCAGATGGTCGATCTGATGCTGTACCGAAGTCGCCCACAAGCCAACGAAATCTTTGCGCTCGATAATGCCCATTTCGGACAAATAGCGCACCGTCACAGCCCGGGGTCGCTTGATCTTGGCAGAGACCCCCGGCAAGTTCGGGCTGGCCTCGTCATGCTCGCGGTATTCAATCGAACTGTGCAGAATTTCCGGATTGGCCATCAAAACCGCTTGCCCCCGCGTGTCCGAGGCATCCACGACCGCCAGTTGCAAACTGACCCCGATCTGAGGAGCGGCCAAACCGACACCTGGCATCGCTTCCATCGTGTCGACCATATCTTTCCAGATAGCACGAATATCATCGGTGATCTCTGCGACCGGCGCAGCCTTGGTGCGCAACCGTTTGTCCGGCCAAGGGATGCAAGGGCGTACTGTCATGCGTTTGCCTTTTCATATTCTAAAAGTTTCGCAGCACGAACATCATCTGGCAGATGGTCCAGTGTCACAAGTCCATTCAAGTGATCAAGTTCATGCAGAATGCATCGCGCTTCGAACCCGTCGAAGTCGTTCATGTGAAATTCGCCCGTCTCGCTTTGCCATGTGACGGTAACCGCCTTGTGGCGTTCCACTTCAACCGTAATGCCGGGGATCGACAAGCATCCCTCTTGCATCAAAACAGGCACCCGTTCTGCTGCCATGACAACGGGGTTGATCATTGCAATTGGTTCTGGCGCGCCTTCTTTCCAGTGACAGTCCATCACGAACACGCGCTTCATTACCCCCACCTGAGGCGCGGCCAGCCCTCTGCCCTTGGCGGCATACATCGTGTCGAACATATCTTGGATCAGAACTGAAAGGTCTTCATGCTCGACCGGAGCGCATTTTTGCGACAGCCGAGGGTCAGGCCAGCGGACGATCGGTAGAACGCTCACCCCCGCGCCATCTCGCGTTTCAGCTTTTGCATTTTGCGTGTGATCATCTGACGCCGCAGCGGTTTAAGGTAATCAATGAACAGCTTGCCGTTCAGGTGGTCGATTTCGTGCTGCACACAGGTTGCCCACAAGCCATCAAACTCGGCTTCTTGCGGATTGCCGTTGCGATCGATCCAGCCCACTTTCACCTCGGCCGGACGGGTCACTTCGGCGAATTGATCGGGGATCGACAGACACCCTTCTTCGTGCACGTTCGTATCATCCGACGACAAGATCACTTCGGGATTGAACATCACAAGCGGCTGGGGATCATCGTCACGATCCGAGCAATCCAGCACGATCAGGCGGTCCAGCACACCGATCTGGGGCGCAGCAAGGCCGATCCCGGGGGCATCGTACATGGTTTCCAACATGTCATCGGCAAGCGTCCGCAGCCCGTCGCTTAGATCAGGCACAGGGTCAGCCACCTTTTTCAGGCGCGGGTCAGGATGGATCAAGATCGGTCGTTTCATGCGCCTGATTTAGGGGATGGTTTCGCAATTCGCAACGCCTCTTGCACATGCCGATTAAATCAGTAGCGTCCTGTTTGATCAAATAAGAGGGGACCACATGGATTTTGACCGCATCATCGACCGTCGCGACAGCTTGTCAATGAAATGGGAAGATATGGAGGCCCTTTACGGCGTCTCTCCGGATGATGGAATTGCCATGTGGGTGGCTGACACAGACTTTGCCTCGCCGGATTGTGTGCAAAACGCGGTGCGCAAGATGTTGGACCATGGCGTTTACGGCTATACGGGACGCCGCGCCGATGAAGAATATCGCGCGGCAATCTGTTGGTGGATGGAAAACCGTCATGGCTGGCGCGTCGAGCCGAACGCAATCTTTACCGCCACGGGATTGGGCAACGGGGTTGGCATGGTGCTGGACGCCTACACCAATCCGGGCGACGGCGTTGTGCTGTTCACGCCCGTCTACCACTCGTTCGCCCGCATCACCCGCGCGGCAGGCCGCAAAGTGGTCGAATGCCCGATGGTCATCGAAAACGGCCGCTACAAAATGAATTTCGACGCCTATGACGAGATTTTGGATGGCTCGGAAAAGCTGGTGATCTTCTGTTCACCCCACAACCCCGGTGGCATGGTCTGGTCGGTGGACGATCAAAAACAGGTGGTCGACTTCTGCCGCAAACATAACCTGTTGCTGGTGTCGGACGAAATCCATCACGATTTGGTTTATCCAGGGCATAAACACGTTGCGATGCCTAATGCTGTTCCGGACTGTGACGACATCCTGATCATGCTGACGGCCCCGTCAAAAACCTTTAACATCGCAGGCACGCACACCGGAAACGTCATCATCCCCAACGCCAAGCTGCGCGCCGCTTATGCCGAAAGGTCGACCGCGATTAATCTAAGCACAAACAGCTTTGGCGTGGCCATGACAACCGCCGCCTACAGCCCCGAAGGCGCTGCTTGGGTGGACGAGTTGATGGTCTATCTGGACGGCAACCGCAAAGCGTTCGAAGACGGTATTGCCGCAATCCCCGGCGCAACTCCGATGTCGATGGAGGCCACCTATCTGTCTTGGGTCGATTTTTCGGGAACAGGCATGAGCGATACCGAGATCAAAGACCGCATCTTCCGCCAAGCTCAGGTTGCCCCGAACTATGGCGAAACCTTCGGCACAGGCGGCGAGACCTTCATGCGCTTCAATCTGGGCACCCAACGCAGCCGGATCAACGAAGCCGTTGCCCGCCTGCAAGACGCCTTTAAAGATCTGCAATAACTCTTAGCGCTCGTCGGTTATCAAACCGGCGGGTGCATCCGGTGCACGGTAGAAATCAAGCGGAGCCTTGTCGTCAGCGACCGTGCTGCGTTTGTACTCATACCACATTTGATTGTTGTCTTCGGATGAAGCGACGATCAAGCATTGATACAGGTGACGCGCACCATCATAGACATCGACCAACCCTCGCAGGTGGGACGCATGTTCTGCGTCAACGGCAAACCCGTTTTCACGTAGCTTCAGGATTTTGAACTGCTGTCCATTCATCTCAACACGATACCGTGCCTTGCGCGCCAGATCGCGCGCCCGTGCGGCATCCAGCCCGTCCTGAACTTCTTTTGGTAAAAACGTCGACATATTACACCCGCTTTGTTTGCGCTTACTCAGCCCTTATGCTGACCAATTGTGAAGCTTCTGTGCAGATGTGCAGAATTCAATGCGCGCAGACTGTGGTTTTCCTGCCGCAATCACCGCCCTACTTCTGTCCCAAACGCAAACAGGAGACTTCTATGGGACAGCTTGTAAACGGCACTTGGTCAACTGAATGGTATGACACAGCATCCACAGGCGGAGCCTTTGTGCGCAGTACCTCGGCCTATCGTAACTGGATCACCCCGGATGGTGCCGCTGGCCCCAGTGGGCGCGGCGGGTTCAAAGCTGAAAGCGGGCGCTATCATCTTTATGTCTCGCACGCGTGCCCTTGGGCGCATCGAACAATGATCTTCCGCGCCATCAAAGGGTTAACGCCACATATCAGCGTATCCGTTGTGCATCCCGACATGTTGGATGACGGCTGGACATTTGAGACCGGGTTTGACGGCGCAACCGGAGACACATTGTTCGGTCTGCAGTTTATGCGTGATATATACCTGAAGGCAGACCCGAAAACCTCGGGCCGGGTTACAGTGCCAGTGCTTTGGGACAAAAAGCAAGACACCATCGTCTCCAATGAAAGCTCGGAAATTATCCGCATGTTCAACAGCGCCTTTGACGGGATCACCGGCAATCACACGGATTATTGGCCGGTCGAGATACGGGATGATATCGAAACGGTCAACCAGCGCATCTATGACACGTTGAACAATGGCGTGTACAAAGCGGGCTTTGCGACGACGCAAAGCGCCTATGATCAAGCGATCACCCCGTTGTTCGAAACCCTTAACTGGCTGGAAGACCGCCTGACAAGTCACCGCTACCTGATGGGCGACCGCCTGACCGAGGCTGACTGGCGCTTGTTTACCACCCTCATCCGGTTCGACGCCGTCTATCATCTGCATTTCAAATGTAACCGCAAACGGATCGTCGATTACCCGAACCTTTGGGCCTATACCCGAGAGCTGTTCCAGATGCCGGGGGTCGCCGAAACGGTAAACATGCCCCATATCGTGCGCCACTATCACTACAGCCACGACAGCATTAATCCGCACAGGATCATTCCAACCAACCCCGAGCTGGATTTCTTTGCGCCTCACCATCGCGGGAAACTGGCAGCCTAAACGTCGCTTTGGCTGTAATGGGCAACCGTTGCAGCCAGATCTTCGGGCTTGGTGCTGGCGGGTAAAAACGCGCGTGCATTGGCGAAATGCTGAAAAATCGACCCGTCGGAAAAGAACGACGTGCTGTTGATGATAATGACCTTGGCCTTGGGCTGACGATAACTGGCATAATCTGACACGGACATAGCCCCGCCATCCTCAAGTACTAGGTTCAGAACGATCACGTCCAATTCGTGGCGCATAAGCTCTCGGATCGCATCATCCTGAGAATAGGCAAGCACGACCGGAGCCGCCCCCAACCGCTCGACATGCGCTTTCCAGAGCTGACCTAAATTGGGATTGCTTTCAACGATGAGGACTTTCATCAACCTGCGATCCGTTCGAATAAACCAGAAAGGTCCTTAAAATTATCACGTTTCTATGCTCTCTATATCCCTAACAAACCATTAACAGGACCTCTCAATCCAGCTTTACCAAACGGAAACCGTTGCAATAATGGGGCGCACTGATACCCTGATCTCAAGCAGTAAACGGGTATACAGGTATGAAAAGTCTCGCATTTAGCGCCGTATTGGCCGCTTTGACAGTTACACAGGCAACAGCTCAGACATGCGGGGGCAGCTTCCAGAATTTCGTTTCCGGATTGGCGACAGAGGCCCGAGAGCTTGGGTACGATCGCCAAACTGTGAACCGCTTCCTTGACGGGGTCGCCCACGACCCCAAAGTGATCAAAGCAGATCGTGCCCAAGGCGTTTTCCAGATGCCGTTCGTGGACTTTGCCAAACGTTTGATCAGCCAATACCGGATTGATCACGGTGCCAAGAACCGCACGACCTATGCGCAAACCTTTGCCCGCATCCAACGCGATTACGGAATCCCGCCTGGCGTTCTATTGGCGTTCTGGGCATTTGAGACTGATTACGGGGCGTTTCAGGGTGACTACAACACCCTGAACGCCTTGGTGACTTTGGCGCATGATTGCCGACGCCCCGAGCTGTTCCGCCCGCAGGTCTTCGCGGCGCTCGAACTGTACACCCGCGGAGATTTTGACCCCGACACTACCACCGGCGCTTGGGCTGGGGAAATCGGCATGGTGCAAATGCTGCCCGGCGATATTATTGAAAACGGCGTGGATGGCGACGGCGATGGTCATGTGACCCTGAAAACCTCGGCACCCGATGCTCTTATGTCGGGCGCTGATCTTCTTAGCCACATGGGTTGGGCCCCAAATCAACCATGGCTGCAAGAGATCACGCTGCCTGCCGATTTCAACTGGTCGGAAACCGGCATTGAAACCAAACGCCCGATCTCGGACTGGGCGCGCATGGGGGCAAAACCAAGGTCTGGCCAATGGCAAGCTTCTACAGGAAACGCCTCGATCATCATACCGCAAGGGCGATTTGGTCCTGCTTTCATCGCCTACCCCAACTTCGCCGTCTATTTCGAGTGGAACCAAAGCTTTGTCTACGTGGCAACAGCTGCCTATTTCGCCACACGATTAGAGGGCGCCCCCATCTTCAACGCCGGCAACCCCGAACCGGGATTAAACGGGGATCAGATGAAAGACTTGCAACGCAAGCTTAGTGCCCTCGGCTATGATATGGGGGATATAGACGGCATTCTTGGCGCAAAATCCCGCATCGCTATTCAGGACGTGCAGCGCCGTCTTGGCATGCCAGCAGACGCGTGGCCGACCGAAGCGCTTCTTAATCGTCTTTGAGGAACCTTCTTTACCGAATCTTCGGATTTTGGTATGAAATTACTTAGTAATCATTCTGATTCAGGATCGCCTCCTGAAACCGGCCCCGCAGAGTTCCTGGCTCTGCGGGGCCTTTTCTATTCACGGGGTCATCCCCCGAAAAATAGCTGGAGAATGGATACGATCAGCGCCGCAGCGCTAATAAACACCATCCACATCCAGTAATCATTCTGATTTACATAGCCTCACCTCCTTGCACCGCAACGGTTTGCGGCACAGGCTGCCTATCGTGAAAATTTATCGAAACTCTTAACGGGTGGCGATCACGCAACCAACTGCTCGGCCTTTTTCAAGTCAACCGATACCAGTTGGCTGACGCCCTGTTCCTGCATCGTGACGCCGAACAGTCTATCCATCCGCGCCATGGTCACCGCGTGGTGCGTGATAATCAAGAACCGCGTGTCCGTGCGGCGCACCATTTCGTCCAGCAGATCGCAGAAGCGGGTCACGTTGGCGTCATCCAAAGGCGCATCGACCTCGTCCAGAACACAGATCGGCGCGGGATTGGCCAAGAAAACCGCGAAGATCAGCGCCAATGCGGTCAGCGTCTGCTCCCCGCCTGACAGCAGTGAAAGCGTCGATAGCTTCTTACCCGGTGGCTGGCACATGATCTCAAGACCTGCTTCCAGCGGGTCATCGCTTTCGACCAGAACCAGATTGGCCTCGCCCCCGCCGAACAGATGCTTAAAGAGCATCGCAAAGTTGATGTTCACCTGTTCGAACGCCGTTAAAAGACGTTCGCGCCCTTCCGAGTTCAGGTTGGATATACCACGCCGCAGTTCACGAATGGCGTCCTCAAGGTCGGTCTTTTCAGACACCAGCGTGTCATGTTCTTCCTGAACCTCTTTTGCATCTTCTTCGGCGCGCAAGTTCACGGCCCCCAAGGCATCGCGCTGGCGGCGCAAGCGGTTCACATCGGCCTCAACCGCCTCGGCTGGCGGCATATCATCAGGATCACCCCCCAGACGCTCTAACAACTGTGCGGGCGTCACCTCCTGATCTTCTTCGATCCGTTCTGCTGCATAGGCCACCGTTTCCTTAGCGGCATCCGAACGTGCTTCGGCGCGGGCGCGGGCTTCTCTGGCTTCCGAAGCAGAGCGTTCGGCAGTGCGTTCAGCTTCCTTGGCCGCATTCAAAGCCCGTTCGGCCCCTGCCAGCGTGTCTGACGCTTGCCCTTTCCGAGCCTCGGCCTGCGTAATCGCTCCGCTCAACTCGTCTCGCTTTGCGGCAATCTCATCGGGTGCCAGAACAGCTTCTTTCAACTCGGCTTCCGAGGTTTCCTTGCGCTCAAGCAACTCGGCGTTGCGGGTCTTGGCGGTTTCCAAACGATGCCGCCAGCCGCTGACCTCTTTGGTGATTTCCTGTTGGCGTTTGGTTCTTGCTTCGCCTTCACGACGCAATTCGTCATGCGCTGAACGGCGGCTCATCATCGCAATACGCGCCGCTTCGACGGTCATTTTGATATCTTCCACACGTCCGCGCGCTTCGTCCAGGTCTTCTAGATCATCAAGCGACTTCTGCGCCTCATTCAAGGTTGCCTTGGCTTCAAAGGCCGCTTCCTCGTGACGCTTCACCGCCAGGTCAAGGCTTTCCAGCTTTCCTTCGGCCAAGTTGCGATCCGCCTCGGCACGGCTCAAGGCCCGCGCGGCATCTGCCATCAACTGATCCGCTTTGCGCCGGTCGCTACGGGCTTCCTGATCTTCGCGGGTCAATTCAGCCAGACGTTCGCTAAGCACCTCATGCGCCTGTCTTGCACCGTCGGCGCGGGCATTGGCGCGGGTCAATTCCTGCTTCAACTCTTCCAGACGGTTCAACTGCTGCAAACGCAGCGCCGCCGCCGAGGGCGCATCTTCGGCCCAGGCGCGATAGCCATCCCACCGCCACAGATCGCCCTCGGGGCTGACCAAGCGTTGACCGGGTTTCAGCAAATGCTGCAAGGCCGCGCCTTCGTCGGCGTCAACCAACCCGATCTGAGACATCCGCCGTACCAGTACATCCGGCACCGAAACATGATGCACCAATGATGTCACACCGGGCGGCAAGGGCTGATCGCTGTCATACCCCGGCAAAGCCACCCAGCCGGACGGTCCGTCATCTTCGACTTCGGGCGCGCGCAGATCATCCGCGAGGGCCGCGCCCAAAGCTTTTTCGAACCCCTGCTGAACCTGCAAACGATCCAGCACTTGGCCGCCTTCTGCAGTATCGCGCTGAACCAAACGCGCCAAAGCAGTTGTTTCAGCAGACAAGGCATTTACTTCGCCCTCAGCTTCCGAGCGTTCCGCCCGCGCCTCAACCTCGCGCGATTGCGTGTCGGCGCGCGCTGCTTCGGTCTGGGTTAGCTTTTCGTCGGCCTTTTCAGCTGTTTCTGCGGCCTGCTTCTCGGCTTGTTGTGCCGACGCAAAATCCTGTTCAGCCTTGGCCAAAGCCGCCTTGGCTGCGGTCACGGCGTCCTGCGCACGTCCAGCCTCAAGATTGCTTTTCTCAAGCGTTTTCTTGCTATCATCACGCAAACGTTGCGCTGCATGATGCCGCGCCGACAGGCGGGCCACGTCTTCGGTCAGAGTGGATAAATCCTGCTCGCGTTCCTGCAGAACGGCCGCCGCCTCGTGCGCAGCTTCAGACGCTGCTGTCAGACGGTCCCCGTGACCCTCGGCGGCTTTGGCGATCTCGCGCGCTTCCCATTCAAGCCGCTCAATGGTTTCACCTGCATCGCGATTCAAGCCCGTCTCGCGTTCGATATCCTTGACCAACTGGGCTATTCGATTACGCAGTTGTTCAATCCGTTGAACCGCCTGTGATTCCTGATCGTTCAACGTATCTTTCTGAACCTGCAGCCGCTGCAAGACCGCAGCAGCAATCGCTTCTTCCTCGCGCAGGGGCGGCAAGGCATCTTCGGCCTTTTGCCGATCCTTGGTCGCAGCCCGTGCCGCGCTTTCGGCTTGCGAGGCGGCGGTCATCCGCTCGCGGAACTGCTCTTCTGCAGCCAAGCGCGCCTCATCCGCCTCTTTCCAACGGCGGAACAGCAACACGCCCTCTGCGCGGCGCAATTCGTCGCCGATAGCACGATATCTTTGCGCCTGACGCGCTTGGCGTGCCAACTGCCCCAACTGATTGGCAAGCTGCTCGATCACATCGTCTACACGAGCCAAGTTGGTCTCGGCCCCCTTCAGCTTCAACTCGGCCTCGTGCCGACGCTGATAGAGGCCGGAAATACCTGCCGCCTCTTCCAACACGCGGCGGCGGCTTTTGGGCTTGGCGTTGATCAACTCTGAAATCTGCCCCTGCCGCACCAGCGCAGGCGAATGCGCACCGGTCGAGGCATCGGCAAACAACATCTGCACATCACGGGCGCGAACATCCTTGCCGTTGGTCTTATAAGCACTGCCCACATCGCGGGTAATCCGGCGAACCACTTCCAGCACATCACTGTCGTTAAACCCCGACGGCGCCAGCCGTTCCGAGTTATCAAGCGTCAGCACGACCTCGGCAAAGTTGCGCGCCGAGCGGGTCGAGGCACCAGCAAAGATGACATCTTCCATGCCTCCGCCGCGCATAGCCGTGGGCCGGTTTTCACCCATCACCCAACGCAATGCTTCCAACAGATTTGACTTGCCGCATCCGTTAGGACCGACCACGCCTGTCAGCCCGTCAGAGATCAGAAGTTCTGTCGGGTCTACGAAGCTTTTGAAGCCGGAAAGTTTAAGCTTGTTAAAACGCAAGCGATACCTCAGCCGATTCAGGTCATCCCGGATGGTGTCGGAGAAATCCACCTTCTGTCAACCTTGGTGACCCCGCATATGGGGAAATGATGGAAGTTATCCACAAGATATTGAATTTTTCGCAATGCCGCGCTTGCAAACAGCACTTGACCAATTTGAAAAAATCGTTCCAAATCAATACTCGAGAATAAGGAACGTTTATGTCCGTTACGGTCGAACAAGAAGATCCCAAAAGCGAAGAAGCTTCTGGCATTTTGCGAGAAAGCCACATCTTTATGCAGGCAATGTTTTCGCCCGATCAAAATCACTTTCTTTCGATCGACGAACTTTGCAAAGACAACATACAGCTATTTGTGGGCCGAGTAGACGGTCTTGCGGCAGGAACGGGTGCATTGGTTGCCAATGGCGACTATGGAGAAGTCAAATCCATGTTCACCAGATCCGACTTCCGTGGGCAGGGCGTTGCAGACGCGGTTCTTGATCGGATCGTTCAAGAGGCACGCAAATTAAACCTACCCTATCTACGCCTTGAAACCGGTGATCTATTGCACGAGGCCATGCGTCTTTACTCGCGCTTCGACTTTTATGATCGCGGTCCGTTTGGCGACTATGAAGACGACGGGTCTTCGGTTTTTCTCGAGAAAAAGCTGTGACCAAAGTGACTGGCCACTGCTTATGTGGTGGTTGCCGGTTCACCCTTGAAGGACCACACAACTGGGTCGGCCATTGCCATTGTGACAGTTGCCGCCGTGCCACGGTCAGCCCGATCACTACGTTTATCGGCCATCCGGACGGTCACTGGCAGTTCTCGTTAGGCACACCCGCTATCTTTCCATCTTCTCCCAAAGTTGAAAGAGGCTTCTGCCGCGACTGTGGAAGCCCGTTGTTCTACCGGTCTCAAGAGGTTCCCGGGGAAACGCATTTCTACGCTGCTTTACTGGATGATCCTACCTCGGTTGAACCAACGGTTCACTGGCATTTTGACGAGGCTTTACCGTGGCTGCATCTTTCAGATCAGCTTCGAAAGGCTGGATTATAATCTCCAATCAATGTGTTACTGGCTAGTTACACATGCGACAATTCATACATAAGCACCCTCTTTACATTCCATTATTGGAATATTTATACATTCCACTTATAGAATATATAATGGAGCAACACTATGTCCGAGCACATGTCAAAACCTGCCGACAAATATTCCCCGCTTTACTTTTTGGGGTCGGTCGGTGCCGGAGGGTTAACGATCACCTTCTTCATGTATTTGATGTTCTGGGTCTCTCACAAAGGACGCCCTGTACCGATCTATGAAGATGTCATGACAGCCTTTTCCAATGGGTCAACTGCGCTACAGGCAGCAATAGCCATCGCCTTGATCGGCATTGCTGTGTTCGCCATTATGAATATCAAAGCCCTTGTGTGGAACCTGTCGGCCTATTCGGCTTTTTCGAAAACAGAAGCCTATGAAAAGCTAAGAAATTCAAACGCCGAAACCACCTTGCTTGCCCGCCCCTTGGCCCTTGCCATGAGTGTGAATGTCTTGTTCATCGTCGGGTTGGTCTTTGTTCCCGGTCTATGGGGCATCCGCGAAACTCTATTCCCGATTGCGATGATTGCGTTTTTCTTGATCGGCGTGATGGCCTTTACCACAATCGGTGATTTCTTGGGCCGCGTGCTGACCAAAGGTGGATTGTTCGACGTAACGGCTCACAACAGCTTTGCGCAATTGCTACCGGCCTTTGCCTTGGCCATGATCGGAGTGGGCTTTGCCGCTCCTGCCGCCATGAGCGGATCGCCAGTTATCGTAGGCGCCTCGTTGATCTTCTCGACGTTTTTCGGGATCGCATCTGTGATTTACACCACAGTCGCAGCCATCACCGCATTCAACTCGATGCTACACTATGGAACCGCTGAAGAGGCAGCACCAACCCTGATGGTTGTTGTCCCAATCATGACAGTTCTGGGCATCCTGTTCCTGCGTCAAAGCCACGGCATGCACACCACCTTTGACAGCCACGCGGCCCCTGTGGAAACGCTCAGCTTCCTTGCCAAGCTTTTGACCGTGGAAATCATCTTCCTGATGCTGGGCATGCTAATCCTAAACCGACAGGGATATTTCAAGGACTACATCTTTGGCAACCAGACGTCGCCAGCTTCTTATGCATTAGTCTGCCCCGGCGTTGCGTTCAACGTGCTTAGCTTCTTCTTTGTACACAAAGGTCTTCTTGCCATCGGTATCGTCGCCAAGTTCTCGGTGGTTTACTGGGCACTTCTCGCGCTACCGCTGATTGCGCAATTCATGATGATAGCACTGGTCTTCCGCCTGAACGGACAGCACTTCCGCCGTCGTCAGATTGCGGCTGCTGTCCCAGCAGAATAACAGAACTTGCACGACAGGTTGTCGGGCGGCCCGTGGGCCGCCCGTTTCATTTTCATTGCAGCCCTATCGAACTGGTCATATGTTCTAACCAATATGTACGAGTGAACACATGCCCTTTCAAAGAATACAGTCCGAGAAAATCTCGACCTCCGTCGTCAAACAGATCGAACTATTGATCCTGCGGGGCATTCTGCGCCCGGGCGAGCGACTGCCATCCGAACGCGAATTGTCCGAGCGATTGGGCGTGTCCCGTCCCTCGTTGCGGGATGCCATTGCGGAATTGCAATCGCGTGACCTTCTTGTGAGCAAAGCCAATTCAGGCGTGTATGTCGCTGACGTTTTGGGTTCCGCCTTTTCTCCGGCCATGACGCATCTTTTTGCCACCCATGATGAAGCGGTGTTTGATTACGTGGCTTTCCGACGCGATCTTGAAGGTTTGGCCGCCGAACGGGCCGCGAAATACGCCACAGACCTTGATCTGCAAGTGATACAGAAAATTTTCGACAAAATGGTCACGGCGCATGAAAAGCGAGATCCGACCGACGAAGCCATGCTAGACGCCGAATTCCATTTGGCGATTATCGACGCCAGTCACAACGTCGTCATGCTGCATATGATGCGGTCGATGTTCCAACTTCTGCGCGAAGGCGTGTTCTACAATCGACAGATCATGTTCAAACAGCGGACCACCCGCGTGACGCTTCTGGATCAACACCGCGCCATCAACGATGCCCTGCAAGCGCGCAATCCCACTGAAGCACGCAAGGCCGTCGAAGCGCATCTTGGATTTGTCGAAGACGCCCTTCGCAAACATAAAGAGACCGAGAAATACGAAGAGATTGCCAAGCTGCGCCTACAGCAACAGGCCAAATGAAAAACCCGGGCATTGGCCCGGGTTTTCTGTCTTTCGTAATCCTTGTAGCGGATTAGTGAAGCTTGGCTTCCACGTCTTTGATCGCGCTTTCGATTAGGGCGTTGCCCTGAGCAGCGGTCATCTGAGCGGCCACAATCTCGCGCGCTGCTTTGACAGAAACATCAACTGCCATGTCGCGAACTTCTTTCACGGCCGAAGCTTCAGCAGAAGCAATCTGATCTTGTGCGGCCTGCAAACGGCGTGCGATCGACTTTTTCAGATCTTCCTGAGCCGCTTCCGCAGCCAGCTTGGCTTCTTCTTTGGCGTGCTCGACGATACGGTCGGCCTGTTCCTGAACTTCTTTCTGCTTACGCTCGTAAGATGCCAGAATGGTCTGGGCCTCTTCACGCAGAGCGCGGGCTTCATCAAGCTCGGACTGGATGCCTTCGGCGCGCTTGTCCAGCATTCCGCCAATCATACCTGGGACCTTGAATTTGATCAGGACCAGGATGAAGACAATGAACGCCATCGAAACGATGAAGTTAGTGTTGCTCAGCGAGAAGAACGGTCCGCTTGCCGCAAATGCAGGAGAAGCGACGGTCAGGGCAAGTAGAGTAGCAAGAGATTTGCGCATGATCTTACCCTTTCATCTGAGCGTTTACGGCTGCGCTGACAGCATCGGCATCGGCCGAGCCACCCAGTGCGGCAACCAGTTCAGCAGCTGCGTCAGCGGCAACAACTTTGACCGCGTCCATGGCACCGGCGCGGATTTCGGCGATTGCCTTTTCCGACTCGGCGGTTTTGGCCGCAATGTCTTCGTCAGCCTGACGGGTAGCTTCTGCAAGCTCTTCCGCCATAGCAGCTTTGGTCTCGGCGATGATACGCTGTGCTTCCGCGCGCGCGTCGGCCAAGGCCTGATTGTATGCCTCTTCCGCTTCTGCAGCTTTTTTCTTCAGCTCTTCTGCGGCGGCGATGTCATTCGTAATTGCCCCCTGGCGATCTGCCAGAACAGACGCGATGCGCGGCAGCGCAATACGCGACAGGACAAGATAAATCACGACAAGGGTGATGATAAGCCAGAAAATCTGGTTGCCCCAGGTCGAGAAGTCCAGCTGCGGCATACCCGGCGCCGATGCTTCGGCAGCGTGGGCAGCGTCAGCTGCGTGGCCAGTGGCCTCGGTTGCTTTGGTCGCCATGGCGCCCTCCTTCGGGAACTTCCGGTTACACAGGGTGGAGGTTTAGACCACCACCCTGCCGTAAGGATTTAAGTTCCGTAAGGCTTATACAGCGAACATCAGCAGAAGTGCGACCAGGAACGAGAAGATGCCCAGTGCTTCTGCGAATGCGATGCCGATGAAGAGAGTTGCAGTCTGCGAAGCAGCTGCCGAAGGGTTGCGCAGTGCGCCTGCCAGATAGTTACCAGCAACGTTACCAACACCGATTGCGGCTGCGCCGGAACCGATTGCTGCGAGACCTGCGCCGATGTGTGCGAGTTGACCTTCCATGGGTGTATCTCCTTACGATTGGAAGTTAAACTTGAGAGTTCGAAACCTGTGTAGGATGGGGTTTTTACCCCATCATTTAGTGCGATGGATGCAGTGCGTCCTTCAGGTAAACACAGGTCAGAATGGTGAATACGTAGGCCTGGATGAAGGCCACGAGAACTTCGAGACCGTACATCGCGGTGATGGCCAGAACCGAAACCGGGCTGATTACTGCAACCGCGGCGAAGCCAGCGAAAACCTTGATAACCGCGTGGCCTGCCATAACGTTGCCGGCAAGACGGATGCTGTGGCTGACGGGGCGTACGAAGTAAGAAATAAGCTCGATGATTGCCAGGATCGGGCGCAGGGCCAAAGGTGCGCTAGACACCCAGAAAAGGCCCAAAAACTTGGTGCCATTCTTGACGAAACCAACGATGGTTACGGTCAGGAACACGGCCAGCGCCAGAACCACGGTCACTGCAAAGTGCGATGTGGTGGTGAAGCTCATCGGCAGAAGACCAAGGAAGTTGGCAAACACGATAAACATGAAAAGTGTCATGACATATGGGAAGAAGCCAACCGCATCCTTGCCAGCGACATCTTCAACCATTTTGTAAACAAAGCCGTAAGCCATTTCGGCGATCGACTGGGTGCGTCCTGGAACCATGGCGCGACGTGAAGTGCCGAATACCATCAGCGCGACAACCGCCACAACCGCCAGCGCCAACCACAGGGTCACGTTGGTGATGGTGAACATTCCGATCTCGTCACCGCCGAACAACGGCTTGACAATGAACTGATCCATCGGGTGAAAAACCAGACCGCCTTCTTCGGCACCGTGTGCTTCTGTTGCCACGTCTATACCCTCTCATCCTCTGCGGCTTTCACCGCTTTTTCCTGAAGTTCGTTAGCGCTGCGCATCATGGTCTTGATGCCGGCTGCGAACCCGAACAATGTAAACAGCACCAGAAAGATCGGCATTGTTCCAAACAGAACATCCAGCCCGTATCCGATGCCACAGCCGATGAAGATACCCGCCACCAGCTCTGTTACCATGCGCCAGCCAACCTCGCCGGCTGACACACCCTCTGAAGATTTAGCCCCGTTTTCGGTGGATTTTTTCACCGCCGCGATCTTGTCTTCGAGTGCCTTGAGACGCTCTTTGTCGACCTGATCTTCCAAAATGGACCCTCTCCAGAGTTTGGAGGATGAGTATGTTGCGAACGGGTCTGAGTCAAGCGTGCCTTCGCAGGTGCAGAGATCGTGATAAATCGCTGAATTTATGAGTATTTTTGGTAAGATGAAATGGCAGGAACATTCGGTCGCAGGCGGGACTTTGCGAAAATCGGCGAAATTGCACATTCAACCGTTTGGTTGAGAAACTATTGGCGTCTTGCTGGAAACAGCCGTTGAAACAGCGCGCCGTCGATTGTGACAAGTGCCATAAAGATCAACGCAATGCCGCCCGCATGCCAAAGCGTGAACGCATCCTGAAGCACAAATACGCCCAGCAGGGTCGAGACCACGGGCGCCACAAAAGTGACCGTAGAAGGGGCCACCGGTCCGACTTGTTGGATCAGCCAATGAATGACTGCAAACAAAGCCCCCGTAAGCACTGGTCCGGCGGCGAGCATGGCATAAACTGTCCTGATGCTAGTCACCTGCGGAATGCCCTCGATGGCCAAAACCAATGGCAGATAGGCAATGCCGGCCGCGCTGAGGGCAATGGCCGTAAGCACAAAGGGATCCACGCCTTTAAATTTACGCGCGTAGTTCAGCGCAATTCCGTAGCAGACGGGCGACAGAACCGCCAAAGCCAATCCGCCAATCGCGCTTTCGCCCCCCGACCGGCCCGATTGCATCAGCACCACGATTCCTGCGACGCCCATCGCCACACCGATCCATTTGTGAAGTTGCGTCTTCTCGCTGCCTGGCCACAAGCTGGCCACAACAACCACCATCACTGGTGTCAGAGCGTTGATGATCCCCGCCGCGGTCGAGGTGATCATGGTCTGGGCTGCGGGATAGATCGTGAAGGGAAAGGCATAGTTGAAAAAGCCCAAAACCGTCAGGCCAAATACCACCCGCCAAGGCACGCGTACCTTGCGCCCCGACACAAGTACGATCCCCCAAAGCGCGGCAGCCCCTGTCAGCAAACGCCCGACAGAGACACTCATCGGTCCTAAATCCGCAAGCAGGATTTCATTGAACATATAGATCGTGCCCCAGCAAAAGCCGATGAAGACAATGATGATCCAGTACCTAAATGACATGCGCACCCCTGATTGGTTGCGGCACACTGGGGTTTATCCCCGGAACTGTAAAGCACGATGGCTAGGCAACGGTCGCGCCCCATTGTAAGAGGGTCAGCATGAGCGATCTCGACACCATCTTTGCGGCCCTCGCCGATCCAACACGGCGCAGTATCCTGATGATGCTGCTGGAAGATGATATGGCCGTGACAGACGTGGCCGAACCCTTCGAGATGTCGCTTGCGGCGATTTCCAAGCACCTAGGCATTCTGACCAAAGCGGGCCTGATCAGTCAGGAAAAGCGCGGGCGGGTAAAATGGTGCAAGCTCGAGCCCAATGCGATGCGAGATGCGAGCATCTGGATGCAAAGTTTCGGACAGTTCGAGGCAGTAAATCTAGACGCGTTCGAGCGTTTTCTGGAAAGCGAGTTGTCTGCGGACCACTCCTGAAACTTAGGCCGTTTTAACAAAAAGCGCAGGCGCATGTTTTTTGAGATGTTGAACCGCCGCCTGAACTTTACCCGTTCTGTGTAAATCAACGTGTGTCACCAACCAGATCGGGACCGTCCATTCGGGCTTGGGATCACAAATCCGGTGCAGCCCCTCTGACTGGTCGCCAATATTGGTGCCCATAAAGCCGATTCCGATGCCCGAGCGGATCGCCGCCTCGACCGAGCGATCGTCGCTCGCGCGAAAAAATACCTGATCCGGGCTGATATTAGCCTCCATCCAACGGTGAAAAGGCGCACGGACAGCCGAAGGGACCGCGCCTACGAAGCGGTGATGAGCGCAGGCCAGTTCGTTTTCGGGCATTCCAAAGCGATCGACATATGCGTCCGAGGCGTAAAGCGTGGTCTCAAGCGCTGCCAATTGTTGAACCACGTTGTCAGGATGTTCGGGCTTGGCCCCTGCCCTGATCGCTACATGCGCTTCGCCATATTCCATGCGAAAAAGTCGTCCACTCGTTTCTAGTCGGATGGCCAACTTGGGGTGGGCTTCTTGCAACTCAGCCAACAGAGGAGTGATCAACGGCGCCATACCTGCCAGCGTGGTTACGATCAACTCGCCTTCAACCTGCTCTCCGCGTCCCTTAATGCGACTTTCCAAATGGGTGAATTGCTCCACTGTTGCCTGCCCGACCCGCATCAGGTCTTCTCCCGCCTCGGTCGGGGTATAGCCCCGTGCATGCCGTTGGAACAGTTTGACACCCAGCCGTGCTTCAAGCGCGTCAACGTGACGGATCACGGTGGCGTGGTGCACACCCAAAACTGCAGCGGCACCTGAAACCGTTCCTTCTTGTGCCACAACGGTTGCAGTGCGTAATTCATCCCAGTTTTCCAAAATAGCCTCTCTAAATGTGCATACTTGCACAATGAATGGGGGTTTTTGGCGGATTTTCAACACTGCGCACAAATTTTACTGTGAAACCAAGGCTTCAAAAAGGTTGAAACCTTGGTTCACCCAGCTAACTTGATATTCGAAAACATGCATAAAAGGAACACCATGTCAGACGCTCCTATCATCACCGTAAACAAAAACGGCCCCTACAAAGTCCAACACGTTGAAACCGTCATCCTGTCGGACGGCACACAGGCCGAGGCAAAGAAAACCATGTTTCTATGCCGATGCGGCATGTCGGCAAAGAAACCTTATTGCGATGGCAGCCACACCCGCGAAGGTTGGGAAGAGTAATCGGCAATAGCATCTCACCAAAAGACCGGCCACCACGGCCGGTTTTATTTTTTGAGCCAGATCAAAGCGCCCTAATCCCAGACTCATATTCTGCTTCCCAGATTTAAAACCCGTGCTAAGCTGCGGTAAACATCAGGGGGGACAGCCATGCGCGTAATTGAAGCCAGTGAAAGCCGACTAGTCGCAACCGAGCGCCACCGCGCCTCGCGGGCAATCGCAATCTCACTGGCTGTGGGCATTACAGCCTTCGGCGTATACCAAGCTTCGATCGGTAATATCGCCGCCGGACTGGTCTTTGCTGCAACCGCGATCGCCGGATCCGCCGGCCTGTGCCGCCTCCTTGGCCCCGTCCGCGCCGAATTTGACCGCGCCACAGGCACGCTATCCATCGAGAGACAATGCTTTTACGGCAATCGCAGCGAAGCCCATCCTTTGTCAGAAGTCCGAGCCGTTGAAATCGCCGACCGCGAAACCGACGACCGCCGCCCTCAACATATCGTGGCGCTAAAAGATGGCAGTCAGGTGCCGCTTACGGGTCCATACTCCAACAGCGCCACACATGACGGCGTCGTGGATCAGATCAACGCCTGGCTGAAAGCGTAGCATCGAAGCAAATTATTGCATTCCCGAATTGCTTGACTAGTGTTCACCGGGTTGGCCATCAGCCAGCCTTTCGGGAAAGGGTTATGGATGCACGATCATCTGAAAGGTCTGATCATCACGACGATCGGCATTTTATTGGTCGTACCAGATTCGCTGTTTGTGCGACTGATCGTTGCCGACCCCATGGTGACCGCCTTTTGGCGCGGGCTGACAGCTGGCACATTTGTCTTCGCTTTCCTCATGGCCACCCAAGGGCCAAAGGCCTTTGCAGGCATATTTAAAACCGGATGGCCAGGTCTGATCTACACCGTTCTAATCGGAACCACTGCGCCTGCCTTTGTGCTGGCGGTCACCAATACCAGCGTGGCCAATGTGGTTTTCATCTTCGCTTCAATGCCGATTTTCGCCGCCATCTTCAGCCTGATTTTTCTAGGTGAAAAAATCCAGCTGCGCATGATCCTGACGATGACAGCTGTGATTTTCGGCTTGGGCGTCATTGCCTACGGCTCCGGTGAAACACAGATTGCGTCGTGGAAAGGTGATGTCTGGGCGTTGTATGTTGCCTCGGCATTTGCAGCAGCTCTGACCGCCGCCAGAAAAGCGAAGGCCAACTCAATGGTGCCAACCATTCCTTTTGCCTATATCGGCGCGGCAATCGTTCTGGGGCTGTTCGTATCCCCTATGGAAAGCTTCGCCCCGCAGTGGCCTTTGTTTCTTGGGCATGGTGCGTTCATAGGGGCGGCCTCATGCCTTCTGGCCCTTGGGCCGCGCTACATCAGCGCCTCGGAAGTGTCATTGCTGGTGCTACTCGAGTCCGTCTTGGCCCCAATCCTGGTTTGGGCGGTTGTTGGAGAGCATCCGGGACGCTGGGCGCTGACAGGCGGCGCAATTGTCATCGGGGCGTTGATCCTGTCCAACGTCTATAGCTTGCTTAAGCAACGCAGAAATAGGTTGCCCAGTTAAGTTCAGGTTACGCCATACATAGCCGATACTCCCACCCTGCAGCGCTTGACTCACGCCCTCTAAAGTCCTAAACGCCTGTCAAATCCCGGAAGTGCGAAAACTTCCGGTCCTTGTTTTATACAGGGATCGCCCTCCGTCAGCGCGTTGCGCCCACGGGGGCAATTGCATTTGGGCCGGTCGTTCATACCTGAAGGACCATAAGAACAACGGTGTAAGGAGCCGCGAGAATGTTTGAGAATCTAAGCGAACGCCTCTCTGGTGTCTTCGACCGTCTAACCAAACAGGGCGCGTTGTCCGAAGACGACGTCAAAACCGCCCTGCGCGAGGTGCGCGTCGCCCTTTTGGAAGCCGACGTATCTCTGCCCGTCGCCCGTGAATTCGTCAAAAAGGTTCAGGAACAGGCCACAGGTCAGGCTGTCACCAAATCCGTGACCCCGGGCCAGCAAGTCGTCAAGATCGTCCACGATGCCCTGGTCGACACGCTGACAGGCGAAGAAGACCCCGGCAAGCTCAAGATCGACAACCCGCCAGCGCCCATCCTGATGGTCGGCCTGCAGGGTGGCGGTAAAACAACCACCACCGGTAAACTGGCAAAACGTCTGAAAGAAAAAGAGGGCAAGAAGGTTCTTCTGGCCTCGCTCGACATCTACCGACCCGCCGCGATGGACCAGCTGGCGATGCTGGGCCAGCAAATCGGTGTGGATACCCTGCCCATCGTTCCGGGCCAGAAACCCGTCGACATCGCCCGCCGCGCCAAGCAACAGGCGACCATGGGCGGCTACGACGTCTATATGCTCGACACCGCAGGCCGCCTGCAAATCGACGAAGTCCTGATGAAAGAGGTCGAAGACGTCCGCGACGTCGTCAACCCGCGCGAAACGCTTCTGGTCGTTGACGGCCTGACCGGTCAGGTCGCCGTTGAAGTGGCCGAGGAATTCGATGCCAAGATCGGCATCTCGGGCGTTGTCCTGACCCGTATGGACGGCGACGGGCGTGGTGGTGCGGCACTGTCGATGCGCGCGGTAACAGGCAAGCCGATCCGCTTTGTGGGATTGGGCGAAAAGATGGACGCGCTCGAAACCTTCGAGCCTGACCGTATCGCTGGCCGCATTCTTGGCATGGGCGACATCGTCAGCCTTGTCGAAAAGGCCCAGGAAACCATCGAGGCCGAGCAAGCCGAGCGCATGATGAAGCGCATGGCCAAGGGGATGTTCAATATGAACGACCTCAAGATGCAGCTCGAACAGATGATGAAAATGGGCGGCATGGAAGGCGTCATGGGCATGATGCCGGGCATGGGCAAAATGTCGAAACAAATGGCTGCCGCAGGCATGGACGACAAGGTGATCAAACGCCAGATCGCGCTGATCCAGTCGATGACCAAGAAAGAGCGCGCCAACCCCGCACTTCTACAAGCCAGCCGAAAAAAACGCATCGCTGCCGGTGCCGGCCTTGAAGTCTCGGACCTGAACAAACTGCTGAAAATGCAGCGCCAGATGGCAGACATGATGAAAAAGCTCGGCAAGGGCAAAGGCGGCATGATGAAACAGGCCATGAAAGCCATGATGGGCAAGGGCGGCCTGCCCGGTGGCATGCCCGCTGGTATGGACCCGTCGCAGATGGACCCCAAAGTGCTAGAGCAAGCCGCCAAACAAATGGGCATGGGCGGCAAACTGCCCGGCCTCGGCGGCATGGGGCTTCCCGGTGGTCTAAGTGGTTTCGGGAAAAAGAAATAATGGCTTCTTCTTGGTCCAAATACTCAAATGCACCGGTTTCCTACGGCGCGACGCTGAAAGGGATGCACCAGCCGTGACCCTCACCGCCGCCCCTGTTCTTGAAACCGAACGCCTGCGCTTGCGTGGTCCGCAGACCCGCGACGCCGAGGCCGTGATTGCGTTTCTGATGGACAAAGAGCGTGCGGAACTGTTCGGACATTATGACAACCGCGGCGACTCATGGCGCTGGTTTGCGCTGAACGTCGGCCACTGGCATATCCACAGCTACGGCTATTTCGTCATCGCCGACAAAAGCACTGACGACGCCATCGGTCTTTGCGGCATCTGGAACCCCGAGGGTTGGCCCGAACCGGAAATCGGCTGGGCTGTGTTTGAAGGACACGAAGGCAAAGGCATCGCCTTTGAAGCCGCCACTGCCGCCCGCAAATGGGCCTACACCGATCTGGGCTTTGACACGCTAACCTCGAACATCGTTCCGGGAAACGAACGGTCTGTCAAACTGGCTGAACGCTTGGGTGCCACATACGAGCGCACCTACCAGAACGTCTACATGGGCGAAGACATGCTTTATCGCCACCCCGCCCCGTCCGAGGTGCTGGCATGACAACAACCGTCACAATCCCAACGCTGGAAAC
>CAYVRN010000035.1:0-5252 GCA_964453855.1 uncultured Rhodobacterales bacterium | reverse complement strand
GAGGTGCTGGCATGACAACAACCGTCACAATCCCAACGCTGGAAACCGACCGCCTGATCTTGCGCGCACCAAAAGCCGAGGACTTCGAGGCCTACGCTGCTTTCTGCGCATCGCCGCGTTCGGCTGGCGTTGGTGGCCCCTACAACCGCGCCCGCGCCTTTTCGCGGATGTGCGATCTGATCGGACACTGGCACCTACGCGGCTATGGCCGGTGGATGCTCGAAGAAAAGTCCAGCGGGCAACCGATGGGCGTTGTCGGTCTCTTCTTCCCCGAAGACTGGCCCGAGCCGGAAATCGGCTGGTCGGTCTTTGATGCCGCCGAAGGCAAGGGCTACGCGCATGAAGCCGCAGTCGCCGCCCGATCTTACGCCTATGACATCATGGGCTGGAACACGGTGATCAGCCTGACGGTCGCCGGCAACACCCGTTCGGAAGCCTTGGCCAAACGCATGGGCTGCTCGCTTGACGGCGTATTTGACCACCCAGAATTCGGCCCGATGAACATCTGGCGTCACCTCGCGCCCTCAGACGTCACCGACGGTGGAATGGAGGCCTACGCATGACCTCTGATATTCGCATCGAAACAGACCGCCTGATCCTGCGCGCGCCTTGCATGGATGATTTCGAAGCGTGCGCTGCGTTCTTGGCGACCCCAAGATCGAAGAACATTGGCGCGGGCAACATGAACCGTCTGGATGCGTGGCGCGTCTTCTCGCGGATCGCAGGCATGTGGTTCCTGCGCGGCTATGGCCTTTTTGTCGTCGAAGACAAAGCCACGGGCAAATCTCTGGGCGCCATCGGCCCATGGAACCCGATCACTTGGCCCGAGCCCGAGCTTGGCTGGTCGATCTGGGACGCCGAAGCCGAAGGCAAAGGCATCGCATTTGAAGCCGCCTCTGCGGCGCGCGACTATGCCTTCAACACACTCGGCTGGGACACCGCCGTCAGCTACATCGACGCCTCGAACTCCCGCTCGATCGCGCTGGCCGAACGTTTGGGCGCTACGCTTGACCCCGAAGCGGCCACGCCAGACTTCGACGACAGCGACGAACCCTGCCTCGTCTATCGCCACCCGAAACCGACGGGGGCACTCTGATGGGTCATCAAAACATCCCAGTTCTGGAAACCAAGCGTCTGGTCCTGCGCGGACCCGAGCCTGACGATTATCCGAACTTCAAAGCCACTTTCGCAAGCTATCGTTCGCGCTTCATGGGTGGACCATTGAACCCGTACGAGTCGTGGATGCTATACGCCGCTGAAATCGGTCACTGGGAAATCCGCGGCTATGGCATGTGGATGATCCACCTAAAGGACACAGACGAAACCGTCGGCATGGCGGGCGGCTGGTTCCCTGCGCAATGGCCTGAAAAAGAAATCGCCTGGATCATCTGGCCCGGTCAGGGTGGCAAAGGCTATGCCCTTGAAGCCACCGATCGTGTTCGGCTGTATCTGTACAACGAACTGGGTTGGGACGGTGCTGTTTCCTATGTCGATCCAAAGCACCTGGAAGCGATCCGGCTGGCAGAACGCCTTGGGGCCGTCAAAGACAAAACTGCCCCCAGCGTTGATGGCCACGATGTGTGCTACCGCCACCCTTCGCCAAGCCAACTGGCCTCAAGCCAGATCGAGGACGGTATCGCCATGGAAATCGCCCATTACGCTGACCCGCTTTTCAAAATGAAAGGAGTGCCCGTTGACTGATAACGTGACCCGCGCTGCGGACATCCTGAAAGAACACCGCGAAAGCATCGACCGTCTGGATGCGGTGCTTGTCTATACGCTTGCCGAACGCTTCAAGCATACGCAGGCGGTGGGCAAACTGAAAGCCGAACACACCCTTCCTCCGTCCGATCCGGCGCGGGAAGAAAAGCAGATTGCGCGTTTGCAAGATCTGGCCCGCGATGCGGACCTTGACCCTGAATTCGCCAAGAAATTCCTGAATTTCGTGATTCAGGAAGTTATTCAACACCACAAGAAACATCAATCTTAACAAGGATGTAAGGCAGGCATCGCCCGCCGAACACAGCCAACCCAAGGAGAAATTCAAATGGCTATCAAAATCCGTCTTGCCCGTGGCGGCAGCAAAAAGCGCCCCTTCTACAGCATCGTTGCAGCGGACAGCCGCATGCCACGTGACGGCCGCTTCATCGAGAAGCTCGGCACCTACAACCCGCTGCTGGCAAAAGACAGCGAAGAGCGCGTAAAAATGAACGTCGAGCGCGTTCAGTACTGGCTGGGCGAAGGTGCACAGGTCACCGACCGCGTTGCACGCATGTTGGAAGCTGCCGGTCTTTCCGAGAAGAAAGAGCGCAACAACCCGAAAAAAGGCACTCCCGGCAAGAAAGCCGTTGAGCGTGCAGAAGAAAAAGCCGCCAAGGCAGCCGAAGCGGCAGAAGCCGCAGCTGCACCGGCTGAAGAAGCTGCCGCAGAAGAGTAAATCCTGCCAGCCAAGGGGCCGCAAACCAGCGGCCCCTTTTCCTTTTTGGGAAATTAGCTTGTGTTCCGTCTTATCCGTCTGATTTTCCTGTTGCTTTTTGCCTTTATCGCTGGCGTTCTTTATGAACGGAACATCATGGCCGATACCTGTCTGGATCGCGGTGGTCATGTTAAAAGCGGAATTTGCATCGGAGCGCGATGATGTCTGATCTCATCTGTGTCGGAACCATAGCCGGAGCATTCGGCGTTCAAGGCGAAGTACGCCTGAAAAGCTTTACCGCAGACCCCACTGCGATCGCCGACTATGCGCCGCTGTCGAACGAAGACGGCACCCAGATATTCTCGGTGACCCTGACCCGCCCCATCAACAACGGCTTTGCCGCACGTCTGGGGGGTGTCAAAACCAAGGAAGAAGCAGACGCTCTGAAAGGCGTCAAACTTTTCGCCGAACGAGAGAAACTGCCGGAACTGCCGGATGACGAGTTTTATCATACCGATCTAATCGGGCTTGAGGTCTATGATACCGGCGGCACGCTTCTGGGGCGCATCAAGGCCGTGATGAACCACGGCGCGGGCGACATTCTGGAAATCACCTCAGCGGGCAACTCGGGTTCGGTGCTGGTGCCCTTTACGCTGGAAATCGTTCCAACCGTCGATCTAACCGCCGGCCGGATCGTGGCTGACCCGCCCGAAGGGCTGTTCTGATGTCAGACACACCCAAATCCTTTGGCCGCAAGTCCGTGCAGGTTTCTTTGAAACCGCGCGATCTGATGTCCGAGAAAAAGCTGGCTGGTGTCTGGACGGCCCGCATTATCACACTGTTTCCCAACGCTTTTCCGGGCGTTCTGGGCGAAAGCCTGACCGGCAAGGGCCTGCGCGAAGGCAAGTGGCAGCTGGAAACCACCGACCTGCGCCCCTTTGGGATTGGAAAACACAAAAACGTCGATGACACCCCTGCCGGTGGCGGCGCGGGCATGGTGTTGCGCGCCGATGTGGTGGGACCCGCGATTGAGGAAACCATGCAGGACACACGCGGCAACTGGCCGATCGTCTACCTGTCTCCTCGCGGCAAGCCCTTTAATCAGGCAATGGCGCGGGCGTGGTCGGAATGCGAGGGCATCACACTTCTTTGCGGCCGGTTTGAAGGCGTCGATGAACGGGTGCTTGAGCACTACAACGTTCAGGAAGTCAGTCTTGGCGATTTTGTACTGACTGGCGGTGAAATCGCCGCACAAGCCATGATCGACGCCACCGTCCGCCTGCTGCCCGGCGTGCTTGGCAACGACGCCTCGACCGAGGAAGAAAGCCACGCCAATGGTCTTCTGGAGCACCCCCAATACACCCGTCCCGCTGAGTGGAAGGGCCGATCAATCCCCGACGTCCTGATGTCGGGTCATCATGGCAACGTCGAAAAGTGGCGCCGCGAGATGAGCGAGAAGATCACCCAAGAACGCCGTCCGGATATGTGGGAGAGAATTTCCGATGCCTGAAGCTGCACACAGCCATCCATGGAAAATCAGCGATGTTGTGATGTTTCCACTGCTGGCCATCGGCATTGTGCTCGAGGTGATTTATCCCACCCGACCAGATGGCTGGCTAAATGTTGTAACGATCTTATCCGGCCTGTTTGTGATCTTTCTGGGATTCCGCCTGATCGACTGGGCCAAAGCCAGCCTTGATGCCGCGGATCAACCCAGCCTTCCGTGAACGCCGACAACCCAATTGATCACATCTGGCGCATTCTCGCTCTGCCGCAACCCGAATTACCTTGGTGCCGTTCTCGTAGCGCTAGGCATCACGATATTTTCGCAATCGCTATGGTTTCTGGGGCTTACCGGTGTTGGTGTCATCTTGCTAGACCGCTGGATGATCGCCCCCGAAGAACGTTACCTTGGCCAGGTGTTTGGCAAAGACTACGAATCCTACCGCGCGAAAGTCCGACGCTGGATTTAAGCCGCTCTGATAAACAGAAAGAATATCCCATGATCGAACGCATCGACACCGGAGTCCGCTCTTCGAAAATCGTCAAACACAATGGCGTCGCCTATATCACTGGCCAAGTCGGTGAAGGCGACACCATTCAAGAGCAAACCAAAGAGTGCCTACGCCGTCTGGAAGAATTGCTGATCAAAGCCGGTTCGTCTCGCGAGAAAATGCTGCGCGCCACCATCTGGCTGGCGGACATGAAAGACTTTGATGGCATGAACGAGGTTTGGAACGCATGGGTCCCCGAAGGTCACGCCCCTGCCCGCGCGTGTGGCGAAGCCAAACTGGCCCGCGAAGTGCTGAAGGTCGAGATTATCGTGGATGCGGCCTACGATTAAAGTGGGTGGATTTCGACCTGTTTTCCCTTGCTACCTTGATCCAACCCCCCTATACACCGCTCGTTCGCAGCCGGAATCGGCCCGCGGACCCTTTTTGTTTTGGCATATCCGGTTTTCTTCAACGCGGCCAGCCTGACACTAAGGTGCAAGTAACGACGACCTGACCCTCCTGCGGGCGCATTTGCGGACCCGATCGAAGACAAGGAGTTCTGAGGCGGCATCAACACTTCGTGGAACAACCACGAGCAAATATAGGAGCGTATCAGATGAACCTGATCGCACAGATCGAGGCGGAACAGATTGCCGCCCTGGGGAAAGACATCCCCGATTTCAAAGCAGGTGACACCATTCGTGTCGGCTACAAAGTTACCGAAGGCACCCGTTCGCGTGTTCAGATGTACGAAGGCGTTTGCATCAGCCGTAAAAACGGCACAGGCATTGCCGGTTCGTTCACTGTTCGCAAAATCTCGTTCGGCGAAGGCGTGGAACGTG
>CAYVRN010000034.1:8861-31058 GCA_964453855.1 uncultured Rhodobacterales bacterium | reverse complement strand
AGATACTGCGCCACGTTGGTATCCTGATACTCGTCCACAAGGATATAGCGGAACCAACGCTGGTATTGCTTCAGGATGTCGTCGTGCTTTTGGAAGATCACCACCATGTGCAGCAGCAGATCGCCGAAATCGACCGCGTTCAATTCACGCAATCGCACCTGATACTGATCATAAATTTCGGTCCCACGGTTGTTATAGGCCGACGCCTCGGAGGTTGGCACTTTATCCGGCGTCCACGCACGGTTCTTCCACCCGTCTATGATCCCCGCCAACTGACGCGCAGGCCATCGCTTGTCGTCAATGTTGTTGGCCTGCACCAACTGTTTGAGCAACCGCAACTGGTCGTCGGTGTCCAGAATAGTGAAGTTCGATTTCAACCCCACCAGTTCCGCATGTCTGCGCAGAAGCTTTACGCAGATCGAATGGAACGTGCCCAACCATGGCATCCCCTCAACCCGCTCGCCTAGTAAACGACCAACGCGATCCTTCATCTCGCGCGCGGCTTTGTTGGTGAACGTCACCGACAGAATTTCGTTCGGAGCCGCCCGTCCGCTATGTAGCAAATGTGCGATCCGCGCGGTCAGAGCCTTAGTCTTGCCAGTCCCTGCCCCTGCAAGCATCAGCACAGGACCATCCAAAGCCTCTACTGCGGCGCGTTGCGCGGGGTTCAATTCATCCAGATAAGGTGCAGCCGCCGGGCGCGCCATCGCCCGCTGACTTAGCGGCACTGCCGCTTCAAACGCATCATTTTCATCAAAACCGTTCATGCCTGCAATCTAGCGCCGCGCTTTGCGAAAGGGAAGAACTGTTCTTAGAATGTTCTTAGGTCAATTTGAACAAATGGCCGATGTTCGCGACGATGATTTGAAGGAAAGAGGATAATGGTACCGCCTTCCCGGTTTGAACGGGAGACCTCTGGATCCACAATCCAGCGCTCTAACCAACTGAGCTAAGGCGGCACTGACGCGCGATTTAGCGGCTGAACCGGATGAATGCAAGCGTTGATCCACACTTTTTCTAAGATCACCCCCTCTGCCGGAACGCTTGTCAAATCCTGCAAGGGGCGATACGCACAACACAATTAACGGAGGCTTTCTGATGGGCATCAACACCGAACGCGAGATTGAAGCAAACCTGCAAATCGGACCTACCGATCAAGGCATGGTGCGCCTGTTTATTGATGCGGGTAGCATCGAAATTCCGATGGATTTCACCCCCGAGGAAGCCGAAGAAATCGCGGAGGAAATCAAAGCCGCCGCAATGGCTGCTGAAGCGATGGGCGGCAAAAAGCGTTAAGAGTGACGTTCGCCTGGACCGATCAGCTCGAACTCGGTGATTTCAAACTCGTAATATCCATTTCTGTCCCCCTTTTCGGCACGGGCGATTAATTTCCCGTCTTTATGAAAAATGGCGTGAACTGTTTGAATGGCGCGATAACACCAATCACCATCTGGATAGTAAAATTTTACCATCATCGGCCGTCTCCTTTATAGGCGGGGATCGCGGTAGTTGCGCAGCCGCCGCGCTGCATGGAACGCGAATTTACGAATCATCACCTTGCGCCGCGCAGCCGCCATTTTGTCCAAAGGCGCGGGGCGTATGATTTCTGCGTCATACGGGTCGGCGATGATCAATCCGGTGTCAGGCGGCAAAAGCTCGGTCGGGAAATCGGCATCCACGGCCCAGAAATAACGATCACACCACTCAAGATAGCCCTGCCATTTGTTATCGGTCTGAAAATCCACTCGGCTGGACTTGCACTCGATCACCCAAACCTCGTCCTTGGGTGACAGTGCCATCACATCCACCCGCAGACCCGAGGTCGGCACCAGCTCTTCGACAGTCACCATGCCATGCGTTGCAAGGTGGCGGCACACGCCACGCGCCAATAATTGTCCGGGTTGAAGCAGGTCATCACTCATGTCGATATGATGAACAAAATGTGAACAAACAGCAAGCCCCTTGCCGAACCCACTACAAAGGCCTAACTACCGCAGTGGCGGGTGCTGCTCTTCACGTGACACGGTTGCATTCCGGTGGCCTTAAATAATTCCGAGGGAGCTGGCTCTGTCTTGACCCTGGTCTGGTTACCTGGCGCCCACCTGTACATACAGGTCCTCGGGAATGAGATAACCCCACGGCTGCTGCGGGCCCGCCACATCAAAAAGCCCCGTCCAAATGGCGGGGCTTTTGCTTATCGGGGTTACTTTCGGCGTCTCAACAGGTCCGGCTTGGCGGCCTTTGCCTGCACCCTGACGGGTTGGGTCATGTCCACACGGATTGGTCGCCCCCCGCCCCGCTTGGGCGTATCTTCCGCCATCATCATCACACGGATACCGAACTGGACCCCCGCAAAAACAATTCCGTTCGAAACCCACAACATCGCCACCGCAATCACACCAGCGCCGTCATTGCTAACGAGGTGCCAAAGCCCACCGACGTTGAACCACAACAAGCCGGCTACGAAGGCCGCAGCGATGATAAAACCGATAATCACCTGACGGATATAAAGTTCGATAAGCTTGGGCATGGCGCACCTCATAAGATCGTTGATCAAAAGGTAACACTTATTCCAATAGTCGCAAGTACGAAGCCAAGAGCAGGCAAGAACCTGCCACAGCCGAAGTCACCGCCGGAACGCGCTTAAAACGCTTCCGGCTTTGCTTCACGCGCCATGTGATCCAGCACAGCGTTGACGAAATTCATCTCTTTCCCATCAGGGAAAAACGCGCGCACCACATCCATATACTCGACAATCACCACTTTCGGAGGCGCATCACCCTCGATCAGCTCGGCACCTGCCGCGCGGAACACGGCCCGCAGGGTCGGATCAATGCGCGCGATTGGCCATTTCGCCACCAAAGCACGGTCGGTCATCTGGTCGATCTTCGCCTGATAGTTCACCGCATTTTCAACAACAAACCGGAAGTGATCGACATCGCCGTCGATCATTTCTTCGCCTTCGTAGACCGCGCCAAAACGGTGATCCAGAAACTCGCGGATCACGCCATCAATCGTCTGCCCCGAGGCTTCCATCTGAAATAGCGCCTGCACGGCATACAGCCTGCTTGCCGATCGTTTCATGCGTTTATCGATGCGTTTGTCGCTCATTGCTCTGGGATGCCTTTAAAAATCGCCTGCCAGCTTGATCTCTTCGGACTTGGGTACAAATCCCACGCCCTTGCGCTGGCCGCCCCACTTACGGGCCAGAGCGATCAGATGCAAGGCCGCAGCCGCCGCACCGCCACCTTTGTTCTGATCGGCCGGATCGGCGCGCACTTCGGCTTGCTTACGGTTTTCAACGGTCAGAATACCATTGCCAAGGCAAAGACCCTGCAAGCCCAAAAGCTGCAACGCTCGGCTACTGTCATTGCAGACGGTGTCGTAATGGGTCGTCTCGCCCCGGATCACACATCCCAGCGCGACGTAGCCGTCATAATTGCTCAAACGCTCGGCCATGCCGATGGCCGTTGGCACTTCCAGCGCACCGGGAACCTCGGCAATGTCCCAAGTACCGCCCACCGCCTCAATCTCGGCCTTGGCCCCCGCGATCATGTGATCGGCGATATCTTTATAGTATGGCGCCACAACGATCAGAAGTTTGACAGGCGCGTCAAACTCGGGGCGTGGCAGGATGTAGTGGCTTTCATGTCCGGCCATATCAATCTTCCTTCAGAATAGGGCGGGTGCCGACGATGCTCAGATCGAATGCATCAAGGCCAACATATTTCGTACGCGGGCTATCGGTCAGCAAGACCAACTCGCGCACGCCAAGTTTCGACAGCATTTGCGCGCCGATGCCGATTTGCTTGATCGTCTTCACATTATCCTCATCCTGCGCATAAAGCGCATGACGCGGCTGGCGGAACAGGCACACGACACCGCGACCCTCTTCGGCAATCAACTCCATCGCGCGGGGCAGTTGCTTCGATGATTTTGGTCCCAACCCCAGAACATCCGTCGCCTCATGCAGGGCGTGCGTGCGGGTCAACACGGGTTCAGGCGTCGTGATATCGCCCTTGATCATCACAACATGCTCGACCCCATGCGTCTGGTCGGTGAACAGGATCATCTCCCAGTCCCCACCAAACTCCGACGACACGGTAGAACGCGAGGTTTCCACCACCAGATTGTCATTGCGCGCGCGGTACTTGATCAGGTCGCTGATCGTGCCGATCTTCAGCCCGTGCGTTTTGCCGAATTCCACCAGTTCTGGCAGGCGCGACATGGTGCCGTCATCGTTCATGATCTCGCAGATCACAGCCGACGGGTTCAGCCCAGCCAAACGCGAGATATCGACCGAGGCTTCGGTGTGTCCTGCCCTGACAAGAACTCCGCCCCGTTTCGCGCGAAGCGGAAAGATATGCCCCGGCGTCGCGATCTGCGCCATCGTGTTTTGCTCGTTGATCGCAGTCGCCACGGTCAAAGCACGATCGCCGGCCGAAATCCCCGTACTAACACCTTCCCGCGCCTCAATCGACACGGTGAATGCCGTCTCATGCCGCGAAGAGTTGTTCACAGCCATCATAGGCAGCCCCAAACCGTCAATCCGCTCGGCGGTCATAGGCAAACAAATCAACCCACGCCCATAGGTGGCCATAAAGTTGATCGCGTCCGCATCGGCAAACTCTGCCGGAATGATCAGATCGCCTTCGTTTTCACGATCCTCGTGATCGACCAGAATATACATCTTCCCCGCGCGGGCATCGGCGATAATATCCTCGATCGGGCTTATCGCGTCCGACAGGCTTTGTTCGACCGGACCAGGGGATTTGAAATCGGACATGCACGGGTTCCTTTTATCAACTCCGCGCGAAATACCCCAGCAAATCAGGAAAGACTAGGCCAAGCACGACGTTTTGACGTTACTGATAGACACAGGCGTCAACAATTTCATCTTTCCGAAAATACTCTGGGGGTGCGGGCGGCTAGCCCCCCGCCCGTTTCGGTGGCCACTGGCCGCCGATCAACCCTCGAATTGCCAAAGCGCCGGAATAAAGCGGTAGGCATCGCCATCGCGCTGAACATGCCCCACACCAGGGAACGGGAAGTGATAGCCAACAATTGCAATCCGGTCCGTGGCTGCCATATCCAGCAACCTCCGGCGGGTCGAAACCGTCTGCTCCCCATCCATATCAAAGCTGTTGAACCAGTCCGGACGGGCAAAGTTTGTGTAGGCATGGCTCATGGAATCGCCCAGCGCGATCAGGGACTTGTCACCGCTTTCCACCATCACCGACATATGCCCCGGCGTATGGCCAGGCGTTGCGATTAACCGCACACCCGATACAATTTCGTGGCCGTCCTCAGCCAGTGTCCACTCCGCGCCGTCCACGTTCAACGAATTGACCGCACCCACAACAAACTGTTGCTCGGCGGCGCTGACTTTGTTCACCAATCCATCCTGTAGCCAGAACGCGCGCTCGTCTTGACCGACGATATACTCCGCATCAGGAAAGATCGCTTCGTCAAAGTCATCCCGAATACCCCAGATGTGATCGGGGTGGGCATGTGTGATGACCACATGAGTGATATCAGCCGGATCAACACCCGCCGCATCCATGTTGTCCAAAAGGCGTCCGGTGTTTTCCAGCCAACGATTGCCCGAGCCGACATCCACCAAGATCGTCGCTTCTCCGGTTTCGATCAGCAGGTGATTGGTGTGTGAATAGCCTTCGGTCGGCGACAGGAAATGCTGAGACAGAAACGCCTGAACCTCGGTAGGGTCAGCGTTCACACCGATTCCACTGGTCGGTGCGGAAAAGAAACCGTCCGACAGAATGGTCAGTCGAATATCCCCGATTGAAAACCGGAAATGCGCAGGGTTATCAGCAGTGGGTGCGCCAAGCTGGGCACGCGCAGCCACTGGCATGGCAAAGGCAGGCGCGGCAGCGGCCAATTTCAACAGATCGCGGCGCGTTGGCTTCAACAGGGTCATGGGTGGTCCTCCTCTTTCCCAGCATACATAGCGGTCACCCCCCCTCACATCAACGGTTGTGAATGTGTATTTTTGTTGAGACGTAGATTTGCAAAAGCTAGAAGTTGTAAAAGCAAAACTGCAAAGGCTTCGGTATGGCGACACAAAAACTTTATGCGGGCGTTAAGCTGCGCGAACTGCGTCAACGCCTAAGCATGACGCAAAAGGACTTCGCGGCCAAACTCAATGTCTCTCTGCCCTATCTGAACCAGATGGAGAATAACAACCGGCCTGTGTCGTCCACTGTTCTGCTGGGGTTGGTGCAGGAATTCGGCTTTGACGTCACCGAACTGTCATCCGGCGACGGAGAGCGCATCGTCAGCGATATGCGTGAAGCTCTGGCCGATCCGGTTTTTGCCGACACACAACCCCCGCTGGCCGATCTAAGACTTGCGGCCTCAAACGCCCCGACTTTGGCCCGTGCTTTTCTGGAACTTCACCGCGCATATCGCCAAACGCATGAACGCCTCGCCTCACTTGACGAGGCGCTCGGGCGCGAAGATGCCCGCGTCCAATCAAGCCCGTGGGAAGAAGTCCGCGATTTCTTCCACTACTGCGACAACTACATCGATGCGGTGGACAGAGCGGCGGAAAGCTTTGCCAACATCCGCGAAACTGGTCAAACCCTGCGCGATGTGGCCATTCAGGCCCTCAAGGCCCGTCGGATCGAAGTGACGTTCGACGACATTTCAAACCTGCGTACTCTCGATGCCAAAGCCGGTGTTCTGACCATTTCATCACGGGCCACCAGCGAAACACAAACCTTCCAGATTTTGCTACAACTGGCGCTGATCACTCAGGACAAGCTGATCGAAGCCACTTTGGATTTCGCACGCTTCCAGACCGAAGAAGCCCGCACCATCGCCAAAATCGGACTGGCCAATTACTACGCAGGCGCAGCCCTGATGCCCTATGGTGCCTTCCTGCAAGCCGCACGCGACAGCCGCCATGATCTTGAGATTCTGGCCCATCAGTTCGGTGCATCGATCGAACAAGTCGCACACAGGCTGTCTACAATGCAGCGCCCCGGCAACAAAGGTTTGCCGTTTTTCTTCGTCCGCGTCGATCAGGCCGGCACCATCACCAAACGCCATTCGGCCACGCGCCTGCAATTCGCGCGCTTTGGTGGAGCCTGCCCGCTTTGGAACGTGCACCGCGCGTTTGAAACTCCGGGCCGTTTCCTGCGCCAGTTAGCCGAGACCCCCGATGGCGTGAAATACTTCTGTCTGGCGCGGGATGTCTCGAAACCCGGCGGCTCGTTCGGGGCACCGGTGCGTCGCTTTGCAATCGGTCTGGGGTGCGAGGTCACCCACGCGGATTCGCTGGTTTACGCTGACGGCATGGACACATCCGCCAAAGGCACGTTCGAACCCATCGGCATCAGCTGCCGCATCTGCGAACGAACAGAGTGCCACCAACGTTCCGTTCCACCCTTGGAACGCCGTCTGCGCATCGATGAGAACGCCCGCGGAACCTTGCCGTACGAAGTTCTGAAATAAAAAAAAGGCGTTCCTGAAAAGGAACGCCCACAAGGGAGGAAACCCGATGTACTCGGGAGATGGGAATGACCCTAGCCCTCAAAGCGAACCGCCACTTTGATGTGGATCAATACATATTGAAAAAAGAATGTTTTGGCGTTGCTATTTGGTGGCCGATACAGGCGGAGTCACACTGCGCTTGCGCAATACGGCTTCACGCCATGAAATATAGCTGATCGACCCGACAATCACCAACGCCCCTAGAATGACAAACGGGTCCAAGGGCTCTCCAAAAACCACGACGCCCAACAAAACGGCCCAAACAAGCTGAAGGAATGTCACCGGTTGCGTCACCGAAACAGGGGCTGCGCGGAACGCAAGCGACATTGTATAATGGGCAGCCGTTGCCAGCACAGCCACGCCGGACAGCAAAAGGAACTCGCGCTGGGTGGGCATCACCCAATTGGCCAAGGCAAACGGGGCTAGTCCGATTGTGACTGTCAGCGACAGCATCACCACCACAATCAAAGGCGAAACCTGATCACTAACCCGCTTGGCCGTCAGATAGGACACACCGAATCCCATCGCTGCAAAGATCATGGCGAAATGACCAAGGGACAATTCCCGAAATCCCGGGCGCAGAATGATCAACGCACCGACAAGGGACGCGAAGACCGCCAGAATACGTCGCAGCGCCATTTTCTCGCCCAGTACAAACACGGCGCCGATGGTGACATAGATTGGCGACATATAGTTCATCGCCGTCACATCCGCGATTGGAATGCGGGCCATGGCGAAGAACCACAGGATCACCGCTCCTGTATGCGCAACCCCCCGCAGCCCGAACAAAGCCAGCTGACCGCGCGATAAAGGCGTACGTAACAGCGCTCCCAATATCGGGAGCAATAAGACAGTCCCGACACAATAGCGAATGAATGCTGACTCCGCCGCCGGTATGCCCGTACCTGCCACTTTGACAGTCGCGGTCACCCCGACAAACAAAATGCCGGTGACGATCATCCAAAGTACACCCATCAAGGGGTTTTGCTGCGATGGGGGTCTCATGACGACACGAAGCCTTATTTTCGGGCGAACCGCAAGTTACTTAATGTGTTAACAAGCTAAAAGCGATGGCCCACATCACGCAGCCGATAACAACATCCAGTACGCGCCACGCTTGGGGTTGTGCAAACAGCGGGGCTAGAAAACGAGCGCCGTAACCCAGCGAAAAGAAGAACGTAAAACTGGCGGTGATGGCCCCCAAGCCAAAACCGAACCGGTCCTGATATTGCGCCGAAACCGATCCAAGCAATGCGACCGTATCCAAATAGACATGCGGGTTCAGCCACGTCAGTGCCAAACAGGTGCCCAAGGCCTTGGCCAAAGCCCCGCTTTGACCGTCTGCTTCAAGCACCTGCCCCCCATTATAGGCCGCACGGAATGAAAGCGCGCCATATCCCAAAAGAAACAGTGCTCCGCCCCACCGCATAACATCTGCCAGCCAAACCACCGAGGCGGACAGCCAGCCAAATCCAGTGACGCCCACAACGATCAAAATCGCGTCGCTGAGTGCACAGGTCAAACAGACAGCAAACACATGGGCGCGCCGCAGCCCCTGCTTCAAAACAAATGCGTTCTGCGCTCCAATCGCAAGAATAAGAGAAAGGCCAAGCGCAAAACCGGCAGGAAACGCATTTTCCATGGTGCCCTCAAGTCAAAAGCCGCAGCGAATATGTCGCTGCGGCTTACGAAACAATCAACCTGAAAAAATCAGACTGTCTGTCCTTCCGTTGCCTTCAGAATATACGAGCCCGCTTTGGTGTTCGGCGCGTGGCCCACGTAGCCTTTTTGAACCAATGATTTCAAACTGCGGTGGAAGGTCGGCTGCGTCATTGACTTCAGCAGCATGTGGTTGCGGATATCATCCGACCGCGCCACACCGTTCCCCATGTTATAGGCAACCTGCACAGCGTACAGAACGTCTTTTTCGTTCTGCGACAACTCTCCGATTCCAAGTTCCTGCTCCATTCCCAGAAGCAGCTATCTTAACTGAGCTACACTTAAATATGCTTGACCCGACACCTTACACTTACTCCCACATTACAGGCCCGAAACCAAACGTGGCGTCCCTTCCACGTCCTATGAATTCTTCAGCGCGATCATCTCATGATGACTACTTTAGTACTATAATTTCTCTATATAGTATAATGAATCATCGTAGGTATAGATAAAAATCTGAATTACATAGGATTATTACAACCTATAGAAAATTATCAAGGCGAAATTAATCAATTTATGAGTGTTTTTCCGTCTGCGCATCAAAAAAGCCGCCCCGATTTTTTCAGAGCGGCTTGGTGTTTGATAGAAAACGGATCGGATTATAGCTGATCCATAACCTCGTCGCTGGCTTCGAAGTTTGTGGTCACACGCTGTACGTCATCGTCATCTTCCAGCGCGTCCACTAGCTTCATCAGCTTCTGCATACCTTCAAGATCAAGCTCGGTGGTGGTGGTCGGTTTCCAGATAAGCTTGGTCGACTCACTTTCACCAAGCTCGCCCTCTAGTGCCGTAGCAACCTCGTTCAAATCTGTATCCGCGCAAAAGATGATGTGCCCATCTTCCGAGCTTTCCACATCTTCCGCACCGGCATCGATGGCAGCCATCATCACGGTGTCCGCATCGCCCACATCCGCGGAGTATGACACTTCGCCCTTACGCTCGAACATAAAACCGACCGAGCCGGTTTCGCCCAGATTGCCGCCGTTCTTGGAAAAGGTCGAACGTACGTTCGAAGCCGTCCGGTTGCGGTTGTCGGTCATTGCCTCGACGATCACGGCCACGCCATTCGGGCCATAACCTTCGTAGCGAATTTCTTCGTAATCGTCGCCATCCCCTGCCATAGACTTTTTGATCGCGCGCTCGATCACATCCTTGGGAACCGAGTTCGATTTGGCCTCTTTTACAGCCAAACGCAGACGCGGGTTCTTATCGGGATCGGGATCTCCCATTTTTGCCGCAACGGTAATTTCTTTGGACAGCTTGGAAAACAGCTTGGAACGCGCCGCGTCCTGCCGCCCTTTACGGTGCTGGATGTTAGCCCATTTTGAATGGCCGGCCATGAAACCCTCATTTTTTTAAATTCGTCGGCGCATCAATAGGCAAGCCGATCACTCAGTGCAAGATTGCCTTTAAGATTATTGTTGCTGAACGTGTGGCGCATCGCTCTCGACAACCAACAGAGCCAAGTGATTATAGACAAACAGCCCCACATTCTCTAGCTGGAATATGTAGATCGGACGCCAACAGGAAAAGACACAAACAAATATGGAACTCATCCCTTATTTTTTTCTTGCCTCTGGTCCTTCCAAAGGTGCTGCGCTTTTGGAGAACCCTGCCGCGTCCAAACAGTTATCAAATTTTCGATCTTACCAAACATACGTTATCAAAGAGCGCCCGTCGGCCGGTCAGTACTTCAGGCAACCCATCGCAGATACCTGTCGGAAAATCGAATCCATCGACGTTCTCGCGGCTTTGTTCACCTCGTTGAGGCGCGCTTTGTCATCGGCAAACACAGTGATTGTCATTGATGATGTGCGTCGGTTATTCGCCAACTGCGCCGACGGATTTGGAAATACACTCTTCAAAGAACTCAAAAGATTTGGCAGCCGCCTCTATATTCTGAAAACACAGTGCTTCTTTAGTGAAATAGGCCCGCGCCAAGGAACCAACATTTTGCTGGCAAAATCCCCTGTTCAATATACCTACCGCGCTAAATGACTTATCGCCAAAGCGGCTATGCCGTACATCTGTAACTAAGCACTTCGGGCGAATTCGCACGCTGTTATTTGGACATATCCGGCTTTTGCAGCAGTTCAATCTCTTCGCTACCAGTGACGGCACTCGGATGAATGCGCTCTGACGGGTCCGACCCGATTATCCGTTTCTTGCGCAACAAAAAAAGCTTGCCCCAACTGCGCCAGGTTCCAACAGATGGCGCATTTGGATCTGTCGGAAACCGCACAGACCAATTTCTTGGCAGGAGCAATCCGCTTTGTTCGGCCTGCTCCAACACCCAGATCAAAGGAATATTCGACAATAGCCGCGCAGGCATGAAGCCGCCCAGCATCCCCCCGATGTCACCATGGGTTCCCCGAAACCACATCTGCACAACACGCCCGTTGGTTTCTTCGGTACTATCCCACAACACCGGCGTAAAGACTTCCCGCGTTTCGTCCCGCGCCAGCGCCTGAACGCCTTTTCGCACCGAGCGGCCAAGTTGGTGGTTGTGAAACTGGTGCTTTCGCTCAGAACGCTTCCACAATAGCGGCAGCCTTATACCGAGCGCTTTAACTGTGTCCCAAACCCCGATGAACTCAATGCCGGCATTGCTATGACAGTAGGTGTCCGAAAACGCACGTGACGCATCCGAAAGCTCGGCCTGCTGATAAAGGCGATAGGCCTGCCGGATATTGCGCACTGTGGCAGCATCGGCACGCAGAAGCCCCACCGTGTCGATGACCCCCGCCAAAGACCTTACCGCATAAGCACCGCGCGAATAGCCGATCAGGAAAATCTTGTCCCCCGGCCGGTAACGACTGACCCAATAGCCATAGGCCCGCCGGATTTGCCGATTGATCCCCCGCCCCATCAGCACATCATGCGCCCTACGCCAGGATTGAAACTGAACCCCGGCCTCGTAATAAAGCGACAGGGGAAAGCCCACTTCCTGCAGCAAGCGATAGGTCATTCCGGCGTTGGTTTCCCAGCCGGGAACCATCGTAGACATGGTGCCATCCAGAATAATCACATGGGTTACAGGCCCCTTTCCACGTGCAGGGGTGGAATGCTCCGATCTGGGGGCCTTGCCGATCCATCGCAGGAACCGGTCGCGTAATGTGTTTGTCTGCATACCCTGCCTTGTTTTGATCAGATAGCCGCGCAACTGGCTGATCCGACCCTATCAGGCATTTTCGGATCAGTCAGCGCTATCCCAAAGTAATGCGCTGCAAATCACCATATCCGTTAAATCGTGTAGCAATCGTAGCCGAATAGGCCCCCATGCCCTCAAACAGGATATAGTCATCCTCTTGCAGGGTGTCCGGCAGGGCCAAAGTCCCTGGCAAACGATCCAGACTGTCGCAAGTCGGACCAAATACGATCCGTTCTATTTGGTGACCCGACACATGCTCTCCGCTGGATCGAACAACGCGGAACCGGTCCATATTCCCGATATCCCGCCATTCAGACAGCGCGCCATATATTCCGTCGTTTAGGAATACGCGGCCATCATTAAAAACTGCACGCACGCGTGCGGCCAGTGAAAAGCTTTCAGCAACCATGGAGCGCCCGGGCTCGCATACAAGCGCAGGGAAATTGGCCCCGAACGCCTCGTAACAGGCATGGCCGATTGCCGCGAAAATCGCCTCAAGATCCGGAGCCGCCCCCGTGCGATGTGCGGCAAACCCGCCACCAACGTTCAAGCGGTGCAGTTCTACCCCTGCCGTCCGCGCCACTTCGGCGCTTGCATGAATATAGCGCACCCAAGCAGATGGATCGGCACACTGGGTTCCGGGATGAAACGTCATCGACGGGGTGAACCCCATATCTTGCACGCGACGTAGCAGATCTGCCGCCTGCGCCGGATCCGCCCCGAACTTTGCTCCAAAATCATAGGCCGCGCCCTTGACCGGCAATCGCAACCGCACGGCAATTTCGCTGCCCGCAGGGATATCCTTCAACTTTTCCAGCTCGCTTGACGCATCCACTGACCAGGACGTGATCCCGAACTGAATGGCCCGCGCAATCTCGCCTCGGCTGCGAACGGGGTTGTGGTAATGCAGCACCGCATCCGGTTTCACCCGGCGAACCCGCAGCATCTCTTCGGGCGAGGCTACGTCAAAGGCCGACACGCCTGACAATACAAGGTTTTCCAGAACCTCTTCGCTATCGTTGGCCTTAACCGCATAGGTGACCAGTCCCGGAAAACCGGCAAGAAACCTTTGGGCCGTCCTGCGCAGGGCCGAAGGCGTGAAAAACAGCACCGGCCGGTCCGGCGTGACCGATTTCAAAAACGACGGGGCCGTGATGGCGGGATTGCTGATCTGTGTCATTGCGCGCTGTCCAAATGGTCCTGTCATCAGGGTGCCTTTGAAATATGCCACATTCATCAATCTATTTCGTCAATTCGCTTGAAATTTCCGTGAATTTGCCGGTACTTTCGTCATATGGACGAAATAGATCGAAATATCCTTTCAGCACTTGAGTTGAACGCGCGCATCTCGACCAGCGATCTGGCGCGCAAACTGGGCATTGCGCGTACAACAGTGCAATCGCGCATAGACCGGATGGAACAAAGCGGCGTGATACGCGGCTATACGATAAAACTGGGGCAAGCCCAGCAGCCGAAACTGCGCGCAACGGTTCTGATTTCGTACGAGCCACACTCGGCCCCCTCGCTTTTGTCCCGCATCAAAGCGATCCCCGAAGTGCGATCCGCCGTCACGACCTCGGGGCGTTTTGATATGCGGATTGAACTGGTGGCGCAAAGTACGGACGAGCTGGATAATATCCTTGATACGATTTGCGCAGCCAAGGGCGTGAAGGGATCTGAAAGTCTGATCCATCTCAGCCGGAAAATCGACCGCGATTAGGCGTTATTTCCCTGTGGCAAGTGCTAGCAATTCATCATAGGTGCCGTCTTCCTTCATCTCGCGCAAAGAAGCGTCGAAAACAGGGACCAGTTCCGCGTGGGACGCGTGAAAGTACATCACCAGCTCTTGCACAGCCAAAGGCGTTTCACTGGCGACAATATGGGCGTCTTCGGACAGCCCCAACAGGAACTCTCCTCCGGTGCGGGTGAAGATGCCCACATCAAGACGGCCCTCGGCCAACATAGCAAATATCTGTGGGGGCTGCGTCAGGGGAACTGCAGTTCCAAAGGACTGTTCATGCTGCTCAACAATCTTCCAACCCCGAATAAACCCGACATCCAAACCCGAAAGATCGTCCCACGAGGAAATTTGAGGCTTTCCACGTTTTTGGAAGGTGACAAACTCTGTAGTGAAAATCGGCTCGTTGCTTTCGATCAAATTTGGATACATCGACGACAATCCGCGCACGCGCATCCCTTCACCATCGACCGCTCCGTCCTCGGCCAAGCGCAATGACCGTTCTGCCGGATTATGCACGAACTGGACCGTATATCCAAAGCGCGATGCAGCTTCCGGCACAATCGCGCGAACAATCGCACCGCCCACATCAGCGTTGGAGTTCGAAAAGACCAATGACTTATCTTCATCCGCAGACAGAACCGACGCAAGACAGGACATCACAAAAACAAGGAAGGGTTGAAACTTCATCCCCAAACCATACCATTTCGACTATATGTGACAACTGTATTCAACACACAGACGCGGTATTCCCAACCTCATTACGATATTTTCCTCTAGGCAAAAGCCTTCTCTTTCCCTTCCCGTGTCAATTCGTTAAGTCAGCGCAGACTGATTGACACACGCAGGAAGACGATCCGATGGCGATGGAAAAGACCTTTAACGCAGCCGAGGCCGAGGGCCGTTTATACAAGGCTTGGGAAGAAAGCGGAGCTTTCAAGGCGGGCGCGAATGCGAGCCGCAAGGAAACCTTCACCATCATGATCCCTCCGCCGAATGTCACCGGCGCTTTGCACGTGGGCCACGCGTTTAACAACACGCTTCAGGACATCCTGATCCGCTGGCACCGTATGCGCGGCTTCGACACCCTTTGGCAGCCCGGTCAGGACCACGCGGGTATCGCCACCCAGCTTCAGGTCGAAAAGAAGCTGAAAGAGGAATCGAACCTCCGCCGCACGGATATGAGCCGCGATGACTTCCTGTCGAAGGTCTGGGAGTGGAAAGACCAGTACGGCAACACGATCATCGAACAGCTCAAGCGTCTTGGCTCGTCCTGCGATTGGTCGCGCAACGCCTTCACCATGTCCGGTGCGCCGAACGCGCCTGCGGGTAACGAAGGCAACTTCCATGACGCCGTGATCAAGGTCTTCGTCGAGATGTACAGCAAGGGCTTGATCTATCGCGGCAAGCGTCTGGTCAACTGGGACCCGCATTTCGAGACCGCGATTTCGGATCTGGAAGTCGAGAATATCGAAGTCGCCGGTCATATGTGGCACTTCAAGTACCCACTGGCTGGTGGTGCGACTTACACTTACGTTGAGAAAGACGAAGACGGGAATGTGATCCTTGAAGAGGAACGCGACTATATCTCGATCGCCACGACCCGCCCTGAAACCATGCTGGGCGACGGCGCGGTGGCAGTACACCCGAGCGATGAGCGGTACGCCCCCATCGTTGGCAAGCTCTGCGAAATTCCGGTTGGTCCGAAAGAGCACCGCCGCCTGATCCCGATCATCACCGACGAATACCCAGACAAAGACTTCGGCTCGGGCGCGGTGAAGATCACCGGCGCGCATGACTTTAACGACTACCAAGTCGCCAAGCGCGGCGGCATCCCGATGTACCGTCTGATGGACACCAAGGGCCACATGCGGGCCGATGGGGCCAGCTATGAAGAAAACGCCAACATCGCCATGGCGGTTGCCAAAGGTGAAAAGACCCTAACCGAGGCCGAAGCTGACGCGGTCAACCTGATCCCCGAAGACCTGCGCGGTTTGGACCGGTTCGAGGCACGCAAACTGGTGGTCGATCAGATCACCAGCGAAGGCTTGGCGGTGATGGTTGAAGAAACCGTTAAAGACGACGAGGGCAATGAGACCACGCAGATGGTGCCTTACGTCGAGTCGAAACCAATCATGCAGCCCTTCGGAGACCGCTCGAAAGTGGTCATCGAACCGATGCTGACCGACCAGTGGTTCGTTGAGACCTCGAAAATCGTCGAGCCTGCGCTTGATGCCGTCCGCTCGGGCCGCACAAAGATCATGCCGGAAAGCGGCGAAAAGACCTATTATCACTGGCTTGAAAACATCGAGCCTTGGTGCATCTCGCGCCAGCTTTGGTGGGGACACCAGATTCCGGTTTGGTATGGTCTCGACCTGTCGGGCGAAGCCTTCCAAGACGACGAAAACGACGGCGCGCTCGATATGGTCGAGATGGGCCGTTTGCTGATGGCGCAATCCCTTCTGGTTGGCGACGAAAAAAGCCACTGCGCCGCCAGCTTTGCCGATGTGAAATCACAGTTTGATGACGTTCTAGCCACTCTGCCCAATCCGCTTAGTCATATGGCTGTGCAGGAAGTCACCGACCGCGAGGAAGCAAAACAGGTTTTGGCAGCATCACTGGCAGAATATGAAACCACCCAAGACCCGACCAAACTGGTCTATCCGGTCTGGCGAGACCCTGACGTCCTCGACACGTGGTTCTCCTCGGGCCTCTGGCCTATCGGCACGCTTGGCTGGCCGAACTGGGACGAAACAACCTCGCGCTACTTCCCGACCGATGTGCTGATCACCGGTCAGGACATCCTGTTCTTCTGGGTTGCTCGCATGATGATGATGCAGCTGGCCGTCGTCGATGAAATCCCCTTCCACACTGTCTATCTGCACGGGCTGGTCCGTGACGAGAAGGGCAAGAAGATGTCGAAAACCACCGGCAACGTCATCGACCCGCTGGTGATCATCGACGAATTCGGCGCCGACGCGCTGCGCTTTACCAACACAGCGATGGCGTCGATCGGTGGTGTGCTGAAGCTATCGACCGACCGCATCAAAGGCTACCGCAACTTCGGCACCAAGCTTTGGAACGCCTTCAGCTTCGCGGATCACTACGAGGTTCCGTTCGCAGCTGAAAACCTGCGTCCCGATGCCCAAAACACGCTGAACAAGTGGATCATTGGCGAAACCGCGAAGACATTGGAATCGGTCGATGAGGCGCTGAAAGCCTATCGCTTTAACGATGCGGCGCTGACGCTTTACAGTTTTGTCTGGGGCACCGTGTGTGACTGGTACGTCGAGCTGACCAAGCCGATCCTGCAAGGCGACGACGCAGCTGCAAAGGCCGAAACCGAACAGACCCTTGCTTGGGTTCTTGATCAGTGCCTGATCCTGCTACACCCGATCATGCCCTTCATCACCGAGGAGCTTTGGGGTATATCGAATTCCGAGCGTCCGAAGATGCTGATCCACGCCGATTGGCCGACCTACAAAGCGGCTGATCTGGTGGATGCAGACGCCGACCGCGAAATGAATTGGGTCATCGGCCTGATCGAACAGACACGTTCTGTCCGTGCCCAAATGCATGTGCCTGCGGGCTTGAAGGTGCCGCTGGTCGTGTCGTCACTCGACGCAAACGGTCAAGCCGCTTGGGACAACAACGAGACGATGATCAAACGCCTCGCACGGATCGACTCGCTGACCCAAGTCGCGGACTTCCCAAAAGGCACAGCCACCATCGCCGTTGAAGGAGGCACCTTTGGTCTGCCCTTGGCCGACATCATCGACGTGGATGAGGAAAAGGCCCGCCTGGAAAAGGCTCTAGGAAAGCTCGCCAAGGAAATGGGCGGTCTGCGTGGCCGGTTGAACAACCCCAAATTCGTGGCCTCCGCACCGGAAGAAGTTGTGGCCGAAAGCAAAGAACTCCTTGCCCAGAAAGAAGAGGAAGAAGCAGCACTGAAAGCGGCTGTCGCGCGTTTGGCCGAACTGGGATAAACTGTCGTCCCCGCGCAAGCGGGGATGACACTTTACCGTACGCACCGCAAACCCCGCCTTAACAGTCTCGCGGCTAAAACCCTTCCCGCATGCACATCGTGGAAGACCGTTGATCTGTAGCTAGCGAAAGCGAGGATGTGAGGGATCAGCCAGACCACCGCAGATATCGACAGGTGCGGGGGAAACCCCCGTGAACTGGCAGGACAAGCACGACCAAACGGCGGGCCCGCCACCTTTTACGATCGGAATTGATTAATGACCTTGCCGAGGAAACCTCGAGTGGGGTCAACGTGATGGGTGGAAACCACCCATCCTACGGTCGACTTGTAGGATGGGGTTTTACCCCATCTTCCTTATTCAAAATTCGGCGCGCGTTTCTGCAAATTCGCCGCGATCTGTTCTCGCTGATCCGCATTGCCGATCAACGCCGTCTGCTCTCGGCTTTCCTCAAGCAGCACATCCGCCGCCTCTGCCCCACTCTCGGCGAACCCGATCAACCGTTTGGCCGCACGAATGGCCGAGGGGCTTTTGCCCGCAATTTTCTGCGCCATGCTCAGCGCCGCCTCGAACGGGTTGTCGGCAAGTTCAGTTACCACGCCAAAATCCAGCGCTTGTTCGGCGCTGATCACCTCGTTCGTGTAGATCAACCGCCGCATCACATCGGATCGCACCAAATGGGGCAAAAGGATCATTCCCCCCATATCGGGCACCAGACCCCATTTCATCTCCATCACTGCCAATTGCGTATCGGGATGGCAAAACCGCATATCCGCCCCAAGTGCCAGTTGGAACCCTGCCCCGAAGACATTGCCATGCAGCGCTGCGATCACCGGCACAGGTATCTTGCGCCAAACCAGAGAGACCTCTTGAAACAGGTTCGCCTCGCCATGTGTGCGGGGCATCACCAGATCATAAGGGTCTTGCGCGGCGAAGACCGCAAAATTGGCAACATCCAGACCTGCGCAAAACGCCCGCCCCTCGCCCGAAAGAATGACCGCGCGGATGTTGGCATCTTCTTTCAGCTGTTCTCCGGCAGAAACAATGGCTTCGGCCATCTCCATATCGACGGCGTTCATCTTGTCGCCACGGGTCAGGGTGACATGGGCGATGTGGTCTTTGATTTCGACAGATACGCGGGACATGGGCTGGTCTCCTTGTTTGAAAGCAGTATTGCGCAACTGGCGACGATTACCACCCAAACGTGACGGAAACATCCTCTTGCCTAGCCAGAAACATTCCGCTTATCTGCCGTCATGACCGGACCCAGATACACCGCGCTAGTTGCCAGCCTGCCCTCAACCGTGCCCTTCGTGGGCCCCGAAGTGCAGGAACGCGCCCGTGGCGGCGCATTCACGGCTCGCCTTGGTGCCAACGAAAACGTCTTTGGCCCCTCGCCCAAAGCGATCAAGGCGATGCGTGATGCGGCCGCCGACATCTGGATGTACGCCGACCCCACAAACCACGATCTGATTGGAGCACTGGCCGCACATCACGGCGTGCCTCCCGAAAACATCATGGTCGGCGAAGGCATCGACGGCATGCTGGGCTATCTCTGCCGGATGCTTCTGGAACCAGGCGACGCAGTGGTCACATCGGACGGCGCCTACCCCACTTTCAACTTCCACGTCGCAGGCTTTGGCGGTGTGCTGCACAAAGTCCCCTACAAGGGCGATCACGAAGACCCCGAGGCGCTGTTTACCAAAGCTGCCGAAGTGGGTGCCAAGCTGGTCTATCTGGCCAATCCCGACAACCCGATGGGCACCTGTCATACCGGCGCAGACATTGTGAAAGCGATGGACAAGCTGCCCGACGACACCCTGTTCATTCTGGACGAAGCCTATATCGAGTTCGCCCCCGAAGGCATCGCCGCCCCGATTGACATCGACGACCCAAGGGTGATCCGCTTCCGAACCTTCTCAAAGGCCTACGGCATGGCCGGCGCACGGGTGGGCTATGCCTTAGCCGCCGAGCCGTTAATCACCGCCTTCAACAAAATCCGCAATCACTTCGGCATGAACCGCGCAGCCCAGACCGGAGCCTTGGCCGCCCTGAGAGATCAGGACTGGCTGGCGCAAACCGTCGCCAAAGTCACCGACGCCCGCGCGGAAATCACCCGCATCGCCGAAACCAACGGGCTAAGCACCGTGCCCTCGGCTACAAACTTTGTCGCAGTGGATTGCGGTCAAGACGGAGATTTCGCCCGCAAGGTGCTGGCCAACCTGATCGAAGCAGGCATCTTCGTACGCATGCCCTTCGTCGCCCCCCAAGACCGCTGCATCCGCGTCAGCTGCGGCACAGCCGAAGATCTGAGTGCATTCGAAAAGGCGTTGCCCGAGGCATTAAGAAAAGCCCGAACTGACTGACAACGTCCATCACACTTCTTCTTGGTAAAAATACTCCGGGGGAATTTCGCCACAGGCGAAAGGGGGCAGCGCCCCCGTCTGGTCCGCGCCGCAAGGCGTGGACAAACTACGCAGCCGAAATCACCTCGCTCGCCGCCTCAAGCGCGCCGCGCCCATGCGGTATACGCAAAGCCTTCAACCCCGCATCAATCGAGCCTAAAACACCCAACACCATATGGGCATTCACATGCCCCATGTGCCCAATGCGGAAAAACCCCGAGCTGTGCGGGTCTTCCTCGGTTTCCATTCCCAAACCGATCCCCAAAGTCACGCCGGTGTTTTTCTCGGTCCAATGGCGCAGGCGGGTCCCGTTCGGGGCCCCGATTGCCAGACTGGTGACCGCATGGCTGCGGTGCGAGGGTTCAGAAACATTCAGGCGCAAAGGTCCCTCTTGCCCCCAAACGTCCGTCGCCGCCCAAACGGCGCGGGCCAACGTTTCGTGACGGACCCAGATCTTCTCAAGCCCTTCTTCCGCGATCATGTCCAATGCTTCGCGCAATCCGTAGAGATGATGGGTCGGGGCGGTCCCGCTCCAATACTGATAGAACAACTCGGGCGCCGAGCGCGGTACCCAGTCCCAATAGCGACTGACCCGCGGCATCCGCTGACGCACCTGAGCCGCCCTGTCGTTGAAAAACACAAACCCCAAACCGGGCGGTGTCATAAGCCCTTTCTGGCTGGCAGAGATCATCACATCGACGCCCCAGGCATCCATTTCGAACCGGTCACACCCAAGCGAGGCGATACAATCTACGGCAAACAACGCCGGGTGCCCCACGCGATCGATCACCTGTCGGATCGCAGCAATGTCGTTTGTGGCCGTGCTGGCGGTATCAGTTTGACACACCAAAACAGCCTTGATGCGCTGCTCACTGTCCGCCTGTAACGGGGTCGCCAAAGCCCCGGGGTCCACGGGACCGGACCGTCCGAAGTCCAGTACCTCGACCTCACAGCCCAGCCCACGTGCCATCTCGGCCCAGCCGTGACCAAATCGTCCGTTGGCCATGACCAGAACTTTATCACCTTCGGCCACGACATTTGAAAGCGCCGCTTCCCATGTCGCGTGGCCGTTGGCGATATAGATCGCCACGTTATGCGTTGTACGTGCAACGGCTTTAAGATCAGGGATCATACCTGCGACCATCTCGGGCAATGCGCCTTCGTAGATATTGGGCGAGGCACGATGCATCGCACGTAAAACGCGGTCGGGCATCACAGAAGGCCCGGGAATTGCCAGATATTCGCGACCGTTGGACAGAGACATATTTCCCCCAGAAAAAATTTGATCAGATCAGGTTGCGCCGCAATTTCAGCAAGGTCAATTCCCTTTGGAGCTGTAGTCGCGACGTAACCTTTCAGGGTCCACCCCAAGCAGATACCGCATCAGCGTCAGACCGTTGCGAAAGCTGCGGCGCAACCACCCATCGCGCAAGTAGCGATCAGCGGAGGTTGCAATGGTAGCAGACAACGGCTCAAGCCGGCCCTTTAGGTTTCGCGCTATCGCGACGTCTTCCATCAGGGGGATATCCGCATAGCCACCTACGACATCATACATATCACGTCGGATCAAAAGCCCCTGATCTCCGTACGGCAATCCGAATAACCGCGATCGCATATTGGCCCAGTTTTCGACAATTCGCGGTGCAAGCCCCTTGGCACGGAACCGCAGCCGGAAGTATCCGGCGC
>CAYVRN010000034.1:5609-8761 GCA_964453855.1 uncultured Rhodobacterales bacterium | reverse complement strand
GTCGGGATCACCACGGAAATCGGTGCGCGGGCCATTGCTCCCCCTGTTTTGGCGTGATGAAGTTGCTATATGTCAGGGGCGAACAGATTGGAATCCCGATGAGCGAACAGGCACAAGACAGAACAGTTCTGAAAGTCACCGGACGCGACCGCGTAGATTTTCTGCAAGGGCTGGTCAGCAATGATGTAAAGAAACTGGATCAGGGGCTGGTTTATGCCGCCTTGCTTAATCCCCAAGGCAAGTATCTGGCGGATTTCTTTCTGGTCCCGTCCGAGGAGGCGATCCTGATCGACGTCAAAAGCGATCTGGCAGCGGGTCTGATGCAACGCCTGTCTATGTACAAACTGCGCGCCGACGTAGCGCTTGAGGCGACGGATATCACAGTGACCCGTGGTTTGGGTGATGCCCCCGAGGGCGCTTTTGCCGACCCGCGCCATGCGGCCTTGGGCTGGCGTGGATACGATATCAAGATCGACACTGCCCCCGTAGATTGGGATGCCCTGCGCGTATCGCACGTCATCCCCGAGACTGGCATTGAACTGCACAGCGACAGCTATCTGCTTGAATGCGGGTTCGAGCGGCTGAACGGCGTTGATTTCCGCAAGGGCTGTTATGTCGGGCAGGAAGTGACTGCGCGCATGAAGCACAAGACAGAGCTACGCAAAGGGCTGGTGCATATCCTTCTGGACGGCAAGGTCGAAACCGGCACCGAGATCACGTCTAACGGCAAACCTGCTGGCGTGGTGCACACGGTTTCGGGCAATCAGGCCATCGCTTATCTGCGCCTAGACCGCGTCGGACCTGACATGCAGGCCGGTGGCGTCAAGGTCGCTTTGGCGTAACTGCCCCTTGCATTTCCTGACCTGTCCCGCACAGATAAGCGGGACGGACTACTCAGGGGGCAAGAACGCATGATTTCCGATCAGATTATCGAAGATTTCCAACGCGACGGCTGCGCCTATCTGCCCGGAGCCTTTGCCGATTGGGTCGATGTCATGCGTGACGGTGTCGAAGAAAACATGAACAACCCCGGCCCCTATGCCTCGGAAAACGCGGTGACCGAGGGGCGCTTTTTTGACGACTACTGCAACTGGACCCGCATTTCCCCTTTTGAACGGATCGTGCGCGAAAGCCCCGCAGCGCAGATCGCGGCGCAGGTCATGCGCTCGCAGACGGCGCAGTTTTTCCACGACCATGTTCTGGTAAAGGAAAGCGGAACGCCAAAGCCCACCCCGTGGCATCAGGACGGTCCTTATTATTTCGTCGAGGGCGAACAGACCGTCAGCTTCTGGGTCCCGCTTGATCCGGTAAATGCCAACAGCCTGCGCTTCATCGCCGGCTCCCACCGATGGGACAAACCGGTGCGTCCGGTCAGCTGGGCCGATGACAGCGATTTCTACGAAGGCGAGCACGATTGGATTCCCGTCCCCGATCCGGACGGAGGAGATATGGGCTATGACATCCGCGAGTGGCCAATGCAGCCCGGTGATGCTGTGATCTTTGATTTTCGCACGGTGCATGGCGCACGCGGCAATCCCGGCGGCAGCCGTCGCAGGGCGCTGTCGCTGCGGTGGGTCGGGGATGACGCGCGATATGTCCAGCGCCCGGGGCGGACCTCACCCCCGTTTCCCGGACATGACATGCAGGCAGGTCAGAAACTGCGCGAGGACTGGTTTCCGACGATCTATCCGGCAAAGTGACGACCAACGAAAAAGGGCGCCCGATTGGAGCGCCCTTTGATCTGTCTGAACCGCGAATTATGCGCGTTCCGAATATTCCATAGTTTCGGTGTTGACCACGATCGCCTCGCCCTGCCCAACGAAAGGCGGAACCATGACGCGTACGCCATTGTCCAGAAGTGCTGGCTTAAAGCTGTTCGCTGCGGTCTGACCTTTGACGACCGGCTCGGTCTCTTCGATCACACAGGTCACTTTCTGCGGCAGCGTCGCGTTTAGCGCCTCGGCTTCATAGAATTCCACCACGATGGTCATGCCGTCCTGCAAAAACGGGCGGCGTTCGCCCAACAGGTCTGCGGGGATCTGGTTCTGTTCGTAGGTTTCGGTGTCCATAAAGATCAACTGGCCGTCGTCTTCGTACAGGAACTGCTGGTCTTTCTGCTCAAGGCGCACACGCTCGACTTTATCGGCAGAGCGGAAGCGTTCGTTCAGTTTTGACCCGTTGCGCAGGTTCTTCATTTCGACCTGAGCGAAAGCGCCGCCCTTGCCAGGCTTGACGTGGTCTACCTTGACCGCAGCCCAAAGGCCGCCGTTATGCTCCAGCACGTTGCCGGGGCGAATTTCGTTACCGTTGATCTTGGGCATGGGATAATCCGTCGCAGAACATTGAATATTAACCGGCCGAACCTATATCCGGCGTTCAGAGTATTGGCAAGGCAACGAGATATTGAGTAAGCTATGCGCTCCACGCATAGGAGGCATGTCAAATAAGGGAAGCCGAATCAATTCTTTTGTGTCATACAGGCCTCCACGCCGAAAAGACAAGAGCAATAAATAAGGACGACGAGATGAGAGATTTCGTTGATGGCACCGCCTTCAATAATGAACAAGGCAACCGTGCCCGCAAACTGTTCGCAGCCGTTGTGTTGGCTGCACTCGACGATGCAATCGCCGATGACAAGAAATATGGCAACGGACCCGAGCAAATCGCTCGTTGGGCGCGTTCGCGCGATGGACGTGAAGTTTTGTCCTGCGCTGGCATTGACCCGAACGAACGTGTTGTCGAAGGTCTGATGGACTTTGTGTCCAAGGGTGTCCGCACTTCGGTTGCGCTGTCGCGCGAAGAAAGCGAACGTCGCAACGCTGCACGGGCAGAAGCTGCCTAGTGCATCCCTGCCATTGGCACGCACACAAAAAACGCGCCTTAACCGGTGCGTTTTTTGTTTCTGTCATCAGTATAGATTACTGACCCAGTTCCGAGATCGATCGCTGGATTTCACGGCGTACGAGTTTGCGGACATTACGTGTAATCCGCTCGCCCAGCGATCCCTGAAGCTCTTGCCGGACGATATCGCGCACCATGTCGCGCAGGACGTCTTCGTCGATTTCAAACCCGTTGTCGGCAAAGGCGTTTTCTTCCTCGACCGTTTCCGCATCCATGGTCTGCACAGGCTCGGGTTCTTCAACCGCAGCCGA
>CAYVRN010000034.1:0-5509 GCA_964453855.1 uncultured Rhodobacterales bacterium | reverse complement strand
GTCTTCACTGGCTTGGCGCGCGCGAGAGACTTCGCTGATCTCATCGCCTTCGATATCGTCCATGTCGATATCACCATCCCACGGCATTTCACCAAGGCCGAATTCGGCAGCGCTATACTCTTCGCCTTCCGCAGGTTCCCACTCATCGTCCTGCGATGCTTCGGGAGTTTCGAAATCGGACATCAGCCCACCTAAACGCGACCGCAACATAGGCGTAGCTTGCGCCTGCGCCTCTACTTCCTCATCGGGAACGTCTGCTTCTTGGTTCAAGAGCTCTTGAATGGTGGCATCCGTTGCGGCCATGTCTTCCTCTATGGCTGGCAGAACAAGAGTGTCCTCCTCAGCCTCAGCCAAGGGGGGGGTCTTCGTCTGCAACGGCATCCTCGAAAGATGCCAAAGGAAGATCATCCATGACTGTGGGCGGTTCTTCCGGCTCTGCCGTTGGCTTTACCTGATCATGATCACGGTGCCACCAGACTGGGGCGGGTGCTTCGGGGGCCATTTCTTGGGTATCGCCCCAAAGGTCTTCCGAATCCTGATCCCGATCGACCTTGATTTTCTGGGTCGGTGTAAGAACCAGCTTGGGCTCGTCCTCTTTCTTGCGACGGGGTTCAAGCGGCTTGATGCCCGCCTGACCGATCTCTTCCGAGACCAACCGGCGTATAGAGGACAGGACGTCCTCGATCTGTACGTTGGTGACTGGGTCTGACATGCTCGACAACCATTATTGATTGGGACAAGCCTAACATGCCCTGCCCCGTTCGCACAATATCTACGAGTGTGTCTAGTTGCCCAACTTGCCCAGCACTTTATCCAACTGCAAACCACGCATGCTGGGGGCAGCGGTTTGGACCGTTGCTGCATAGGCTTCGGAGTCGAACAGGTCGACCTGCAAACCCAACCCCTTTGCGCTAAGCTGGCCCAGTGCGGCCACAACCGCATACGTCGCGTTCACAACTTCGGTGCTGGCGATGACCCTGTTGGCCTTGGCATCCAGCAGGTTCTGTTCGGCGTTCAATACATCCAGCGTTGTGCGTGCACCCAGCTTGGCCTCTTCCCGCAGGCCATCAAAGGCGATTTGTGCAGCAGCGATCTGTTGCTCGGTGGCTTGCATATTTGCGCGCGCCACGGTCAGACGGGCATAGGCTGAGCCAACCTGTAGGTCAGAGTTCAATACAGCGACCCGCAAGGCTGACTTGGCCGAGCTGAGCTGCGCAGTGGCTTGACGGACACCTGAGTCAATCTGACCGCCCTGATACAGCGGAATTGTGGCCTCGACCCCCAGATTGGCGCTGCTTGTCATGTTAAGACTGGTCTGATCGCTGCGGCTAAGGCTGCCACTTAGGCTGATGCTAGGCATTGCATTCGCCTCGGCCTGAGCAAGGCGGATTTCGGCCTGCTTCACCTGAGACTGCGCGGCCAGAACATCAGGGTGTCCCTTGGCCGCGGCTGCTTTGGCAGCAGAAGCACTTGCGGGCAGAGATGGTAGGTTTACCGGCGCATCGGGAGAGTTGGGCTTTGATCCGACGGCCATCATATACGCCTCGGTCGAGCGTTCCAGATCACCGCGGGCTTGCGCCAAGGCGCTAAGCGACTGGGCCTTGGCGGCTTCTGCCATGGCCACATCGGTTCTGGTGATCTCGCCCACTTCAAAACGGTCGTTGGCGGCGCGAAGTTCCTGATCAATGACCTTGAGGTTGTTTTCCCGCAGGCGCACCAGTTCGGTGACCTGACGGTATTGCATAAACGCTTCGATGGCATTCAACAGGACGGATTGTTCGATGCTGGCCAGCTGAAGCCGGGTACCGGCGACCGCCTCTTTCGCCAGATCAATGCCGAGTTGGCCGCGGCCGAAATCGTAGATTGGCATTCGCGCGCTGATGCTGAACGACGTGCTATCGGAAATGTCGCTCACGCCTTCGGTTTTGCGGTAGGACTGCGAGATTGACGCCTGCACAGCCGGAAGCAATGCACCGGCAGCGGCGACCACACTTTCGTCAGCGGCATTCAACAGGGCTTGGTTTTGCGCCAATACACCACTGTTTTCATAAGCCTTTGCCAAAGCCGACTTTAGGCTTTCCGCCTGCCCCGCCCCAGCAAATGCAAGGGACGCTGCTATGGCCAAAACGGCCTTACCCGAGACTTTTAACAAAGACATTCACAATCCCTCTTGATTAACACTGTGTACCTTAGTGTTCCTGAGGAATTCGGCAAGGTCAGAGTGAGAATTCTGCGTGACGCTCGAATCCCGGAAGCACTGGGGCGCTTGCATTGAAGCTGAAACGCCAGTTCACTTGGCCATCCAGTTTGTAACCGATGCGAACCACGCCCAAAGCGCCCTCTTGCCAGAGGCAAGCGATACGGCCGCCCTCTTCCAGCTGATCAAGGATCGCGTCAGACATCGACTCAACCGCGCCCTGAAGGATGATCACGTCATATGGGCCGCTTTTGGCGGCGCCATCCCGAAGCTCGCCTTCAACGACGGCCACGTTGTCGGCCCCTTGTTGGGACAAAATAGATTGCGCTTCATCCGCAAATGCAGCCTCTTCCACGGCAACAACCGCATCAGCCATACGTGCGATGACAGCCGATGAATAACCCAGGCCACAGCCGATATCCAAAACAACGTCGTCTGACTGAATATCAAGCGCATCCAGCATCTTGGCCAAGGTGCGCGCCTCCAAAACCACGCGACCGCTGCCCAGATCAAGATTTTCGCCAACATAGGCCGCTTCACGCTTTTGGTCCGGCACATAGGCTTCGCGCGGAACAGCAAGCATTGCTTCAATGACCGGGAATTTGGTCACATCAGACGGGCGAACTTGGGTATCAACCATAAACGTGCGGCGGGTCGCGAAATCAGTCATGGGGCAGTCTCTCAATCCAAAAACTCGCTGCTCTCATGCCACATCCGTGCGGCAACAGCAACGCAAGGATCGCGCTTTTCGCTCGTTTCCCGACACGCGCGGGCACGTTTGGCGAAAATTCTGGCTATTTGTGCGCGAATTCCCGAATGGCTGCACGAAGACGTTCCAATTGCACCGGCTTCGAGAGATAGGCGCTCATGCCCAAAGACAGGCAACGCTCTTCTTCTTCCTTCAAAGCGTTGGCCGTCACGGCAATTATATGGGTCGGCGACAGGTTTTGGCTTTGCTCATGCGCGCGGATCATTTCGGTAAGGCCGAAGCCGTCCAGTTCGGGCATGTAGAGATCGCTGAGAACAAGCGCATAGTCACCGGACTTCCACAGATCAAACGCTTCGCGCCCGTTAGCGGCAATGTCGGCCTTATAACCCAACACTTCCAACTGGCTGAGAATGACCTTTTGGTTGATCAGATGGTCTTCGGCGACAAGCAACTTGCGAGTGGTGACAGGAGCCTCTGCCGCAGACGTTGCGCCAGCGGACAGACCGCGCTCCAATGCGTTTCCGACAACACGCCCCAAAGCCTTTGCAATCACAAAACTAAGTTCGGAGCCTGTGATCAAATCGCTCGCCATACGCATTGGGCGTTCGTGCAGCAAAAAAGGCTTGCTGTTTTGCCCCTGAAGCCGGTGCGACAGCTGGATGACAGGGATATCGCGTTGAGTGATTTCATCTGATGCCGCGTCATCAATACACAAGATCACTGAATTCTGCGGATCATCCAGCGACGCTGCGATCTCGACCATGTGCCCGGAATCACGGGGTTTAAGAACGCTTACTGCAGCGTGCTGTAAATACCGCTCGATATTCGGCACGTCACCACACAGAATGACTTGTGCAGCGCTAAGATCACGCATGGATTGCTGCCCTACCCCGGCGTCCACTGCAAAGGGCAGTTTGACAGTAAATATCGCGCCTTGCCCGGGTTCACTTGAGACAAGAATTTCCCCCTGCATCAAATCCACTAGGTTTTTCGTGATGACCAATCCGAGGCCCGTACCGCCAAAGTTTTTGGCAGTTTTCGCATCCGCCTGTTCGAAGGGTTTGAACAAACGGTCCAAAACATCCTTTGGCATCCCGATTCCGTTGTCTTTCACCGAAAGGGTAAAACACGAACGACCGTCGGCCATCTGATCGGGCTCAAGCACCACTTGCACATGGCCCTGATGATCAAGGTCTGCGCTAAACTTGATGGCGTTGCTAACCAGATTGGTCAGAATCTGATTCAGACGCAGACTGTCGCCTTCCACTTGCGACGGCACTCGGGGGTCTGCGTAAAGGCTAAGACGGACGTTTTTATCCGAAGCCATGCGATCCAGAAGAACGCAGCCAAACCGAACCTTTTCAACCAGATCAATCTGTTCGACCGACAAATTCATTTTACCCGACTCAAGTTCCGAGAAATCAAGGATGTCATTGATGATCCCCAGCAGGTTTTCAGCCGACTGGTTGATGATCTCGACGGTCTCAAGATCTTCGGCCCTGAGATCACTGGTGCGAAGCACCTCTAACATGCCGATCACACCGTTCATCGGGGTACGAATCTCGTGGCTCATATTCGCCAGAAACTCGCTTTTCGCACTGGCGCTGGCTTCGGCTTGCATGCGCGCGTCAATCAGGGCTTGCTCAACCTTGCGACGCCCCTCGCGCTCTTGCATTAGTTCGATGGTGCGGCGGGACAGGACCTCATACATCGACAGAATGGTTTCGATCATCAACTCGACCGCACCGCTCATTGCTTCGTCGGCGAAATCCTTGGCGTCGGCCAGAGACTCTCCGCGTTTGACGGCATGTACGGCAAGCGCCATTCTCTTGTCGTCGTTCAGAATGTGGCAAGCCAGCCAATTTACAAGAAAATTGACGATCTTGTGGACAACATCGCGCAGAGGTTTCCCCGTTTCTTGCTCTTTCAGGCGCACGATTTTCGGCAAAAACGCCTCGTGCGACTTGTGATGCTGAACCGCCCAACTGTCCGAGCCGAAATATTCGTCCCAAATCCCCTCTTCGGTCGTGAAATGATAGGCCGCGTATTCCGCCAATTCATCAAAGACATCAGCCAACTTCTGCTCGTCTTCGTAGATCAGATAGTTCGCAAGGCGGTTCAGAAGATCGACCAATTTTCTATGCTGGCGATCTACCGCGTCCAGTCCGGTCTCCATGTTCTTGGACCAGGGGAAAACCTCGAACTGAGGCGACATATATTAGGATGTGTCGATCACGTTTGCAGCCTTTCGCTAACGTGCGTTTTTCAACGGCTTCAAGTTGAGAATTAGATCACACAAGAACGCTGACAAGACCACGGGTTATAGTCTTTTGAAGTTATTACATACTTTAGAACTAATTGAAAGCCGGACAACCGTTTAATGTGTATTTCACTCTCAGCTTTACGAGCCGCGCTCCCCACCGCAAATTTCCCGCCTTTCAAGCGTTAAACCGCTCTGGACAAGCCCCCAAAAACCCGCAATAAGGTGCGCCGACGGGGGCGCTTGACACTCCCTCTCCCAGATTGCTGCGGCGATCAACACCACAAGGGGCGAGTTGGCGGAGTGGTGACGCAGCGGATTGCAAATCCGTGTACACCGGTTC
>CAYVRN010000033.1:27477-31896 GCA_964453855.1 uncultured Rhodobacterales bacterium | reverse complement strand
GAACTGGGTATAGACGATCTTGCCCACAGGCACCGACATATCCGCCCCGCAGATGTGGTTCAAAAAGGCTTCAGCATCACGCCCTTCGACCCGAAGTTTACCAAAGGACGACATATCGTACATGCCGACATTGGTACGGATCGCCGTTTGTTCATCTGCTACGTTCTGGAAAAAGTTCTGACGTTTCCAGCTGTAATGATACTGCGGGTCTTCGCCAGGATGGGCGAACCAGTTGGCACGTTCCCAGCCCGAAAGCTCGCCAAACACCGCGCCGCGCTTTTCCAGTTCTGCATGGAACGGCGTGCGGCGGACACCGCGCGCGGTGGCTTTTTGGCGGTAGGGGTAGTGATCGGCATAGAGAAGCCCGAGTGTTTCTTTCGAGCGTTCAAACAGGTAGTGTTTGTTGCCTTGGAATGGCTGGTTTCGGCTGACATCCACATCGCCCAGATCGAAGGGTTTCTGACCGTCCTCCATCCACTGCGCCAGCGCCATGCCTGCGCCACCTGCGGACTGAATCCCGATCGAGTTGAAACCCGCAGCGACCCAGACATTGTCCATCTCGGGTGCAAGGCCAAGGTGATAGGCATCGTCGGGGGTGAAGCTTTCGGGACCGTTGAAGAACGTGTGAATACCCGCCTCGGCCAGCATCGGCATCCGGTTGATTGCTGCTTCAAGGATGGGTTCGAAGTGGTCGAAGTCCTCGGGTATTTGGTCGAATTCAAAACTGTCGGGAATGCCTTTCATCGCCCAAGGTTTGGCGTTCGGCTCAAACGCACCCAGCATCATTTTGCCTGCGTCTTCCTTGTAATAGGCGCATTCATCCGGCACCCGTAGAACCGGCATCTGGGTCAGCCCCTGAATCGGTTCAGAGACGATATAGAAGTGTTCGCACGCATGCAGAGGGACGTTGACGCCTGCCATACGGCCGACCTCGTGCCCCCACATACCTGCGCAGTTGACGATCATATCGCACGCGATGTGACCTTGGGATTGCCCATCATCGCTGACCCAATCAACGCCGGTTACACGGCGGCCCTGTTTGGCGATGTTGGTGACCTTCACACGCTCTTGAACGATGGCCCCGCGCTGTCGGGCCCCTTTTGCCATAGCCAGCGCGATATTGGCCGGATCGCCCTGCCCGTCTTTGGGCAGATAAACGCCTCCGGTCACGCCGTCGATATTCAGGTGCTCATAGCGGGCTTTGACTTCGGCGGGGCTGATTTCCTCGATCTCGACGCCAAAGGCACGGGCCATGGCGGCAGAGCGGAAGATTTCCTCTTTGCGCTCTTCAGTCAGGGCAACTGTGATGGACCCCACACGTTTGAAGCCCGTGGCAACACCGGTTTCCTCTTCGAGAGACCCGTAGAGTTCTTGCGAATATTTGGCCAGCTTGGTCATGTTCGCCGTCGCGCGCAACTGGGCGATCAGGCCTGCTGCGTGCCATGTGGTGCCAGACGTAAGCTGCTTGCGTTCCAGCAAAATCACGTCTTTCCATCCCAATTTGGTCAGGTGATAGGCGACGGAGCAACCGATAACGCCCCCCCCGATGATGACGACGCGGGCTTTTTCAGGAAGGTTGGTCATGTGTGTTCCCTTTGTGTGATGCGAGGGGCCAGCCCCTCGCGCTCCCCGGAGTATTTTTGGAAAGATGAAATCATATGATTGTGTGACCCGCGTTGCGCAGTTGCCGGGCCAGTTCGGCAATGTGGGCGGGGCCAACCTCGCAGCAGCCACCGACGATGGTGGCACCCTGATCGATCCAACCCATTGCGAATTCCGCGTAGTCCGTCGGGTCAAGGTCCTTGCGTTGCTCCAAGGCATCTACAGTAGGCGCGTCTTGCAAGAACTCTTCCGAGATGCGGGTGAACCCGTTGGCGTAAGCGCCGAAGGGTTTGCCGAAGGTTTTGAGAATGCCGAGGCTAACGCCAATGGCTTCTGGGCGGGTACAATTGATGAGGACGGCTTCGGGCTGGAATTGAGCAATCAGTGGAGCGACTTCGGCGAGAAGTTCGCCTGAACGGAGTTTGCTGCCATCATCATCGTCAACCGAAAGTGCGAGCCAGACAGGTTTGGAGCAATGGGCTGTTGCGCGCAAAGTGGCTTCTGCCTGATGCAGGCTTGAAACGGTTTCGATAATGTAGAGGTCGACGCGGCTGTCCAGAACGTCGATCAGTCGTTTGTAAGCCGTGGCGGTTTCCTCAAACGAGATTTGGAAATCGGTTCGGTACGACGCTTTCATCGGGCCGAGTGACGCTGCAATTCGGCCGGACGGAAAATCAGCACGCGCCGCCTCTGCCTCGCGGATCGCCTGTTCGAGCAGCGGTTCGAACTCCCATGAGACGCCTGCCATCACTAAGCGATCCGGCAAGACAGCATAGGTGTTGGTGGTGGCAACGGTTGCCCCCGAGGCGAAGTAGTCGCGGTGGATGCCTTCGATAACTCCTGGCAAATCTAGCATGACGGAAGTTGACCATAGCGGGGTCGCCCGATCGCCCGAGCGTTTGACGGCCTCTTGTCCGATAGAGCCGTCGAGTAACGTAATGTCTGTCATAGGGTGTCCTTGGGTGGGATCAGAACAAATTTGCCGGGTAGGCTTTTTTGCATGAAAGCGTCCTGAGCGGCGTTGATTTGATCAAGCGGATAGGTTGCGGAAATCAATGGCCGTAGCTGGCCAAGATTTATCAATTCTATCAGCTGGGAAAAGACTTCACGGGGTGTATAGGTGCAGCCGTGAATGGTGATATCGCGCAGATAGATCTTGCGCAGGTCGGCTTTCACGATGGGGCCGGCGATTGCACCGGACACCGCATAATGTCCGCCCGGTTTCAGGGCTTCGATCAAGTTAGGCCACGTATCTCCGGCAACGACATCTATCACAATGTCGAATGTATTTTCGGGGGGTATGTCAGATCGGTTCAGGATCGCGAAAGCACCTGCATTTACAACGGCATCCGCTTTGGCGGCTGACGCGATGGCTGTCACGCCTGCCCCTTTCAACGTGGCAATCTGGACGGCGGCCAAACCCACCCCGCCGGATGCGCCGGTGATCAGGATGCGCTTACCTTTGGCCACCCCAGCGCGGTGCAGCAGGTTATAGGCCGTGCCATAGGCACAGGGCATGGCGGCGATTTCCACATCGCTGAGCGGAGATGCGGAAACGTCGAACAGATCGGCTGCCTCGAGCAGGCAGTATTGCGCAAAGGCACCGTCGATCTCAGAGCCGAGCGCGATATAGGCCGTCGGACTTTCCGCAGTCGGGCGCGGCAGGTTTATGGCACAAGTGACGCGATCACCGATCTGAAAATCAGTGACGCCTTGCCCAAGCGCCACAACCCTGCCGCAGATATCGCCGCCCTGAATGCGCGGGAAGTCTAGCGCTCCGGCATGACCGCCCGCTTCACCAATCTCTCCGCTATCCGTTGCGCCTGTCACATCTGACGAATACCAGCCGACACGCGTGTTGATATCGGTGTTGTTGACACCTGCTGCCAGCACGCGAACCAACACCTGCCCATGGCCCGGGCGCGGGACGGGAATGTCCCGACGCCATTCCAACGCCTCTGGTCCGCCGTGGCGGGTCAGATAGACGCCGGACATGGTTGTGGGCAGGTGATCCATGATTTAGGCGCGCAGACGTTCGTTCTGCGGGTCCCAAAGAGGTTGATCTTCCTGCACCACAGCGCGGAACTTTTCGCCGTAGATTTCGATCTCGACCTCGGTACTGGGTACAGCCAGATCGGGGCGGATCATGCCCAGGGCGATAGACGCCCCCACACGATAGCCCCACGCGCCACTGGTGGTTTCACCAACGATTTGCCCGTCTTTCCAGATGCTGGACATGTAGGGGGCATCACAATCACCTGCGTCTACGATCAGCGTGCAGAAACGCTTGGTCACGCCTTGCTGCTTTTCGTTCTGGATCGCGGCTTTGCCGGGGAAGTCTTGCGGTTTGTCAAGCTTGACAAAACGGTCCAGTCCGCCCTGAAGCATCGAATAGTCGGTGGACAGATCGCCCTTCCATGCGCGGTAGCCTTTTTCGATGCGAAGGCTGTTGAGCGCCCACATGCCGAATGGCTTCAACCCGTGTTTTGCGCCCGCGTCCATGACCATGTCAAAGACGGTGGCTGTGTCTTCGACTTTCGAGTGGATTTCCCAGCCCAGCTCGCCCGCGAACGAGACACGGACCAGTTGCACCCAAGTTTCGCCGATCTGGGCGGACTGGTGGGTTAGCCAACCTTGGGACAGATCAGCGTTCGAAATCTCGGCCAGAATGTCTCGGGATTTGGGACCGGACAGGATCTGGGTCGAGAACTCTTTGGTGACGTTGGTCATGGTGAACTTGGCGTCGGCTGGCATGTGTTTTTGCAACCACTCCCAATCGTGCCATTCTGCCGTTGCGGCAGTGATCAGGAAGAAGAA
>CAYVRN010000033.1:13176-27377 GCA_964453855.1 uncultured Rhodobacterales bacterium | reverse complement strand
TCCCAGCCGTTATAGGCGCCCATAACACCGCCCAAGGCTTTGACGCGGTCGTGGATGGGCGACAGTTTCTTGTCAGGGGCGGCGGGCCAGCGGTGCCATGGGAAATGCATGGCGTATTCGTTGCCGTAGACTTCCATACCTTTGGCGACGCAGTAGTCGTGGTCGGTGTAATCGGTGTAACGACGCGGATCGCAAGCCCACATGTCCCATTCGGTTGCCCCATCGACGATCCATTCAGCCAGCACTTTGCCAGCGCCGCCGCCTTGGGCAATACCGAAGGTGAAGACGCAGTTTTCAAAGGCGTTTTTCACGCCGGGCATGGGGCCGATCAAGGGCAGACCGTCGGGCGCATAGGGGATCGGGCCGTTGATGATGCGGCTGATGCCGGCTGATGCGGACAGCGGCACGCGCTCCATAGAATCCGCCACGATATCCTCGATCCGCTCCAGATCGTCGCTCCATAGCTGGAAGCTGAAGTCATTGGGGACTTCTTCGGGCGATCCGGCCCATTCGGCTTTGCAGTTCGGCTCGTACGGGCCGATGTTGAAGCCGTGCTTTTCCTGCCGGAAGTAATAGGACACGTCCACATCGCGCAGAAGTGGCAGCTTGCGGCCCTGTTCTTTGCTATAGGCCTCGATCTCGGGGATTTCGTCGGTCAAGACATACTGGTGGCTCATCACCATCATCGGCACAGTGCGCCCGCCGTAGGGCTTAAACCATTCACCGACCTGCTGGGCATAATATCCCGCTGCGTTCACCACATAGTCACAGGCGATATCGCCTTTTTCCGTGTGAACGATCCATGTGTCATCAGGTTGCTGGGTGACGCCTGTGGCGGGCGTGAAGCGCAGGATTTTCGCACCCATGTCACGGGCGCCTTTGGCCAGCGCCTGTGTCAGCTGGGCGGGGTCAATGTCACCGTCGTTCGGATCGTACAATGCGCCCGCAAGATCATGGGTTTCGATAAACGGGTAGCGGGCTTTGATTTCGTCCAGATCAAGGATTTCCAAATCCATGCCCTGTTGCTTGCCCATGCCTTTGGCGCGTTCGAATTCCTGCATCCGTTCCTTGCTATGGGCCAAACGGATTGATCCGGTCTGGTGGTAGTTCATCGGATAATCGACCTCGTCCCCCAAGCGGGCGTAAAGCTCGGTCGAGTAACGCTGCATGTTCATCACCGCCCAAGAGGTGCTGAATGTGGGCACGTTGCCTGCGGCGTGCCACGTAGAGCCTGCGGTCAGTTCGTTCTTTTCCAGCAACACGCAATCAGTCCAGCCTTTTTTGGCCAGATGATAGAGGCTTGAGGCGCCAACGACGCCGCCGCCGATAATGACCACGCGGGCTTTGGTTGGGAAATCGGACATGGGTTCCTCCTCAGTCGAAGACAAGCCGGACAGCAAGGCCGGCAAAGATGATGGATGTAAGTTTGCGCAGCCCACTCATGCGTTGGCGTAAAACAGAGCCAAAAGCACCGGCTGCGATGGCATAGGCGGATATGATGAAAAATCCGGTCACGGCAAACAGCCCGCCCAGCGCCAGCATTTGCAGGGATACAGGGCCAATGGCGGGATCAGCGAATTGAGGCAGAAGTGCCAGCATGAACAGGGCCACTTTGGGGTTCAACACGTTGGTCAGAAATCCGCGCACGATGGCTTTCGAGGCACTATGTTGGGCATAGCCGAAGTCGGCAGAACCCGCATCGCGCCAGTTTTGATAGGCCAGAAACATAAGATACGCCGCACCGCACCAGCGGATCAGATCGAAGCCAAGCGGCCATGCCGCCAGTGCCGCGGCGACCCCGAAGGCAGCAAGGCTGATGTGAACAAGGCTTCCCAACGCGATCCCGAACGCGGCCGCCACTCCGTTTCGCCAGCCCGATCCCAGCGACGTTGCCACGGTAAAAGTCACATCCGCCCCGGGCGTCAGGTTCAGCATCACCCCTGCCCCGACGAATGATGCGATTAGGATGATGTCCATGGAGAGGATGGTTGCTATCATGGCTCTGCCTTGTGTTGAGGTAGGCCGTCGGTGATTTCGTAGTAGTCGCCCTTGTTGCCGGTGTAGATGTGGCTGTGCAACTTGACGGATGTTGGTTGCTCTAGCGCGCCCATGGCCACGGATATCCACGGGGTTGTCGTGTCCTCAAAGAATAGGGCACTGCCGCATGTTTTGCAGAACCCGCGTCGGACGTTTTCGGACGATTGGTACCATGTCAGGTTTTCTTCACCGGACAGATTGAGCCTTTCACGACGAAATCCCGTGGCCACCCAAAAATGCCCTGACACCTTTCGGCACATGCTGCAATGGCAGGCGACGGGATTAGGAATTTCGCCTGCCACCTCGAATTGCACGCCACCACAAAGACAATTTCCTCTCGGCATTTGGTGACACCTCCCTAATAGACCGGCGGGGCGATCACCCAGATCGCAACGGCCGGTTCGTCATGGGGGTTGGACCATCGATAGGGCTCACCGCGGATGCGGAAGCTGTCGCCGGGCCCCACAGTGAAATCGCGCCCGCCGATGGTCAGGTGAAGTCGGCCCGATATCATGTATCCGACTTCCTGTGTCGGACGGGTGGCCGGTATCTGCATCTTCGAGCGCGGGCGGAAGGTGGAATGCACGACCTCGAAATCATCCGTCAGATCAGGCGAGAGCAGTTCCTCGATCAGGCCTTCTTCGCCCGATCCCATTGGACGCCGCGATCCGGCGCGGACAATGTAACCTTGTTCTTCAGCAGGGGCTGCGGAATGGGAAAAAAGCATCGACATCGGCACACCCAGACATTTGGCGATTTGCCTGAGGTCGGAAATCGAGGGCTCGGATTTGTCCCGCTCGACCTGAGACAACCAGCCGACCGAGCGGTTCAGGCTATCGGCCATATCCACAAGGGTCAGCCCGCGTGCCTTACGCAGGGCGCGAATATCGGCCCCGAGGGTGGACGAGAGATTGGCTTGAGGTGCGTTCAAGGTGCGATTCCATCAGTTCGTGGAATCGACCTTGCTTTTGGTTCGTGAAATTTTCAAGATAAATTTCATCTGAATGAAAAAATGTCAGGAAAGCCTGCCAAAGACCGAGATCAAGATCGCATCGAGCGCTTCGGCATCTTCTTCGGTAAAGGCATCCTTAAAATCGCTGTCGATATCGAGTACGCCCAGCAACTCTTCGTTCTTGTTGTAGAATGGGATCACCAGTTCCGACTGCGTCGAGGAAGAACAGGCGATGTGATCGGCAAAGGCGTTCACATCCGGCACAATCAAGGCTTGCCCGCTTCGGGCGGCCGCCCCGCAAACACCGCGGCTGAAAGGGATGACAAGACACCCGTGGCCGCCTTGGTAGGGACCGATTTTCATCAGTTGCGGCGCGACAACACGGTAAAACCCTGTCCAGTGGAAACGATCATCCGCGTGGTGGATTTCGCAAGCGAGTGTGGCCATCAGGGCGACGGGATCGGTTTCGCCTTGGGTCAGGTTCGAGATGACTTTGGTCAGGTAGGGATAGTCGGCCATGGCAGTCCTTCAGGGTAAGGCCGGGGGACATTCTGTCCCCCGGACCCCCTTGAGAGTATTTCAGCCAAGAAGAAGTTTAAACCCGTTCGATGGCGATGGCAGTGCCTTCGCCGCCGCCGATGCAAATTGCGGCAATGCCCCGTTTGAGGTCGCGCTTTTCCAGAGCGTTGAGAAGCGTGACCATGATACGGGTGCCCGATGCGCCGATCGGGTGGCCCAGCGCACAGGCGCCGCCGTTGACGTTCATGATATCGCGGGGGATGCCCATTTCTTTCATAAAGGCCATTGGGACGACGGCGAAGGCTTCGTTGACTTCCCAGAGGTCTACGTCGCTAACGCTCCAACCAAGACGTTCCAACAGTTTGCGTGTCGCGGGAACCGGCGCTGTCGGGAACTGGGATGGCGCGTGGGCGTGGCTGGCGTGACCCAGAATGCGGGCGCGGATATTTAGGCCCTGTGCTTCAGCGACATCTTCGGCCGCAAGCACCAAAGCAGCCGCACCATCGGAAATGGACGAGGAGTTGGCGGCCGTCACGGTGCCGTCTTTGCGGAAGGCCGGTTTCAGCATCGGGATTTTCTCGGGGCGGGCTTTAGCGGGTTGTTCATCGCGGGTGATGATTTCCTCGCCAGTGCGGGCGTGAACGGTGACGGGAAAGATTTCCCCGTCGAAAGCACCGTTGCGTTCGGCTTCGAGCGCATTGTCCAGTGATCCGATGGCATATTGATCCTGAGCCTCGCGGGTGAATTGAAAGGCCTCGGCGCAGTCTTCGGCAAAAGTGCCCATCAGACGGCCTTTGTCGTAGGCGTCCTCAAGGCCGTCGAGGAACATATGGTCTTGGACCTGCTGGTGGCCGATCCGCGCGCCGCCGCGCATTTTCGGTAACATATAGGGGGCGTTGGACATGCTTTCCATGCCGCCAGCGATCATGGTGTCTGCGTGACCCAGCGCAATCTGGTCGAAGGCCATCATTGCTGTTTTCATGCCCGAGCCGCACATCTTGTTCAGCGTCGTGGCAGGCACGTTTTCGCCAAGACCTCCGGCAAAGCCTGCCTGGCGCGCGGGGGCTTGCCCCTGCCCGGCCGGAAGAACGCAGCCCATTAGAACCTCGTCAACGGTGGCCGCGCCTGAATTCGCCAAGGCCGATTTAATCGCAGCCCCGCCAAGGTCAGCAGCGGACACATTTTCGAAGACCCCTTGAAAACCGCCCATCGGGGTACGGGCCGCCCCTGCAATTACGACATTTCGCATGATCTTCTCCTTATGTGGTGTGGCATATGCATACCGAATGGTAACGATTGCCGTCTAGCGTTGCCGCACGGAAATCGGAAAGGACGTTGCGACATGAAACTTGACGCAAGGCAAACGGGGGATGTTTCGGTGCTATCCGTGCGATCCCCGCGGATTGATGCGGCATCGGCAATACGATTCAAAGATCTGGTGCGGGAAAATACAACGCGGTCCGGCGCGCGCGTGCTTTTGGATCTGCAAGAGGTCGATTTTATAGACTCGTCAGGACTGGGCGCGATTGTGGCGGTTATGAAACTGCTTGCGCCGTCCAAGCGGCTTGAGCTGTGCAGCTTGGCCCCGATGGTCAGCAAAGTTTTCAGCCTGACACGAATGGATCAGGTGTTTGTCATACACGAAAGCGTCGAAGATGGATGTTCTGTGGCCAAAGGATAAAACCGCGCCTGCTGACTATGGGCAAGATGGTCGGATTTTTGCAGCGCGGTTCTCGCCGGAATTCATCGCTGTACGGCACGAATTGCAGAGCATCCGAACATGGGCGGAAGACATGTTGTCGAAAGACGACTTGGATCGCGTCAGTTTGGTGCTGGCAGAAGCCATGTATAATATTGTCGAACATGCCGGGCTTACCCAAGGTCAGTTCATCACGGTTTATGCCCGATATGCCCTAGGGGGCTTGACAGTTATGATGCGCGATCAGGGGAAACCCTTTCCGGACAATCAAGTGCCTGCAGGAACGAAACCTGAGTGCGCTGACTTTCCCGAAGGGGGATATGGGTGGCTGCTGATACACGAACTCAGTGATCGGCTTACCTATCACCGAACCGAGTTCGGGAATTCTTTAACGCTTTTCTTCGAAACCGAAGTGGCCGGAGGCGCTTATCCTACGATAAACAAACAGTGCCCCAATTTTTCCTTGAATCGTCCTCACTAGCGCCGCCATCACCGGGCAAAACTGATTTTGTAGCTGCAAATAGCTTCCCTCGGCGCCGTGTTTCATCAGCCCCCACCCAGAGCGCGGCGCCGAGGAACCAATCTCCAAAAAATTCAGATTGATCTTGGCAATTCGCGCCGTAATGTACCCTGAAAACAGAAGGGGCAGGACCTTGCGCGATTTTCAAACGCCTGGCAGATCATCGGTTTTTGCGACCAACGGGATGTGCGCCACATCACATCCTCTGGCGGCGCAGGAAGCACTTGGCATATTAAAACAAGGCGGCAACGCTTTGGATGCGGCAATTGCCGGTGCAGTTTTGCTGGGGATTTGCGAACCACAAATGACAGGCATAGGCGGAGACTGCTTTGCTTTGATCAAACCGGCCGGATCAGACGAGGTTTACGCGTGGAACGGATCCGGAACCGCTCCGGCAGCGGCCAGCGCTGAGGCGTTGCGTGCACAGGGTCAGGTTCGGATCGGCGAGACAGCGGTGGAATCAGTAACGCTTCCGGGGGCGATTGATGCATTCTGTCAGATGTCGGACACGTGGGGGCGCATCGGAATCGACGCGATTCTTCGACCGGCCATCCACTATGCCGAGGCGGGAATTCCCGTTGCACCGCGTGTGGCCGCCGATTGGGCAAATCAGGTACATGTCCTGAACAAAGCTGGAAAGCAGTTCTATTCAAAAAGCGGCGATGCCTACAAACTGGGCGAAGTTTTTGCTGCCCCCCGACAAGCCGAGGTTTTGCGTCGAATTGCTAAAAACGGTCGAGAGGGATTCTACTCGGGCGAGGTGGCTGCGGACATCATCTCGTCCTTGAAAGCGCAGGGCGGCTGCCACACCGAAGAGGATATGGCCGGTTTCAGGTCAATACAAACCGTGCCTGTTTCAGGGACATACAAAGAGTTCGAACTATTCGAGCATCCGCCCAATGGGCAGGGTGCTACGGCGATTTTGATTTTGAACATTCTGAAAAACTTCGATTTGGGATCGATGCCTGCTGATAGCGTGGAACGTATCCACATCGAAGCAGAAGCCGCCAAGCTGGCCTATGATGCGCGCAACCGATTCATTGCCGATCCGCGTGTCTCGGTTGAGGAGCGCATGCTGTCACAAGAGGTGGCAAACCAACTGGCGAGCTTAATCCGCAAAGACCGCGTAATCCGAGATGTTCCCGCACTGACAGAGGCGGTGCATAAGGACACCATTTACATTACCGTAACAGACCGCGACGGCATGGCGGTTTCTCTAATCTATTCGATTTTCCACGGGTTCGGCTCGGGCATTGCGTCGGAAAAATTCGGTATCCTACTGCAAAACCGGGGGTGCGGGTTCAATTTGACTGCGGGCCACCCGAACGAATATGGCGGCGGGAAACGTCCGATGCATACGATCATCCCCGGCATGATCCGCGAGGGCGGACGCGTGACTATGCCCTTTGGCGTCATGGGAGGGCAGTTCCAGCCTACGGGACATGCTCGACTGCTAACCAATCTGTTCGACTATGGCATGGAGCTGCAAACGGCAATCGACTTCCCCCGGGCTTTTGCGGACCAAGGCCAGTTGAAGCTAGAGACCGAAATATCAGAGGTTGTCGCACAATCCCTGTCCGATCTCGGGCACGAAGTTACCCGCGTGCCGATGCCACTGGGGGGTGCACAGGCGATATACATGCATGAGAGCGGCGTTTTTCAGGGGGCCTCTGACCCCCGAAAAGACGGCATTGCCTTGGGCTATTAATTCAGCTGGAAATGCAGAGGATAGGCACCGTCTTCGATTGGGCCGAATAGATCCGAAATATCGGGATGTTCGACCGGCACGCCGGAATAGTCTGCAATCAGGTTCTGCTCGGACACATAGGCCACATAATAGCTTTGCTCGTTCTCGGCCAAAAGGTGGTAGAACGGCTGATCTTTGACCGGGCGCATTTCCTCGGGGATGGCTTCATACCATTCCTCGGTGTTGCGAAATTCCGCATCCACATCAAAGACAACCCCGCGAAAAGGATGTTTCTTGTGGCGGACGATTTGCCCTAAGTGATACTTAGCTCTTGTCTTTAACATCGGTACAGCCCCCTGTGCCTAAAAATAACCATCTTTCCGCCACAATGTCCAATAAACACACGTAGAAAACAGGGAAACAGTTTGTGAACGTCGTCGCCACAGTTCTGGAAATCGTCGCTCCGGTCTTTATTTTAGGGGCGATTGGCTTTGTTTGGGTCAAGTCGGGCCTGGAATATCGGGTTGAGTTTGTCACCAAGCTTGCCATGACCTTATCCGTCCCCTGTCTGATCTTTGTTTCGCTTATGGAAACGAAGATCGATCCCAAGGCTTTAACAACGCTCGCATTGGCCAGTATTGCTGCGTACGGAATATTGACGATCGTCATATGGGCAGGCGTTAAAATGTCGGGCTTGAAGACCAATATCTTCGTTGCGCCGATGATCTTTGGAAACACCGGAAACCTTGGGCTACCCTTGGCCCTGTTCGCTTTTGGACAAGTTGGACTGGGTTATGCCGTTGTGGTGTTCGCCATAATGGCGGTTTGGTCGTTTACCTTTGGCATATGGCTGATCTCGGGGGGCGGCAACCTGTTGAAGGTTGTTAAAGAACCGATGGTGGCAGGCACACTGCTTGGCGCATTATTCTTGTGGCAAGGTTGGGAAACGCCCGTTTTTCTGACGAATGCTCTGCGATTGATCGGCCAAATGGCGATTCCATTGATGCTGATCACCCTAGGCGTTGCCGTGGCACGCTTGTCACCCAGCCATCTGACAAAGGCGTTTGTGATTTCCGCCATCAAACTGATCGTCTGCGTAGGTGTGGCTTGGCCTGTCGGCAGATACTTCGCACTTGAACCGACGGCTTTTGCGGTTCTCGTTGTTCAGGTCGCAACGCCCGTTGCGGTCACTTCATACCTGCTTGCTGAGAAATACTGCGAAGAATCCGAGTCAGTGGCCGGTTTGGTTGTAGCCTCGACACTTTTGTCTGTCGGATATCTGCCCATACTGCTCGGCATTCTTTTGCCCTGATCCAATTGTGAATTTCCCTTTTCCAAGAAATTCGCTAAAGTGACAAAAAATATAAAAGAAGCGAGAGGCAGATGAGCAGTTTCTTTCGCGCCGTGATTCTGATTGTCCTGCTGGGTTCTTGTAGCTCGGCACGGTACGAGGCGCCCAGCAATCTGGACAATGCGTGCAGCATTATCCAGCAACGTCCGCAGTATCTGCGCGCCATGCAAATGGCCGAGCGTCGTTGGGGTGTGCCTGTGGCTGTTCAGATGGCGACAATCTATCAAGAAAGCAAATTCATAGGGAATGCGAAAACCCGAAAAGAGTATTTCCTTGGGGTCATTCCGAAGGGCCGAGTAAGCTCGGCTTATGGCTATGCACAGGCGCTAGACGGCACTTGGGACGAATATCGGGACAAGACAGGTAACTGGTCAGGACGTCGTAACAACATTTATGACGCAACCGACTTCATGGGGTGGTACATGAGTGAAACAAAGCGCCGCGCCGGGGTTTCGCTAAGCAATGCCGAGCATCAGTATCTGGCATATCACGAAGGCCAAGGCGGCTATATGCGAGGGTCCTATAAATCCAAGTCATGGCTGATGCGTGTAGCCCGTGAAGTTGGAAACAGGGCGAATATGTACGACCGCCAATTGGACCGTTGCAGCTAATTAAATACGCTTGGAAAACGCCAGTACGTTATCGGAGGCAGCTTCTACGGCTTCCGGCTGTTTTAGCGGATCAATGCCGACCCAATTTCCAAGCGTCTCGGCAAGTTCTTCAAGGCGCACAGGCTTGGTCAGGAAATCATCCATACCGGCAGCGCGGCAATCGACTTCTTGCTGTGGCTGCGCGCTGGCCGTGATCGCAATAATCGGAATGCGTTTCAGACCTTTTTCATGCTCCTCGGCACGGATATGTGCCGACATTTCCATGCCGTTCATTTCGGGCATATGGCAATCGGAAAGGACCAGATCGTAGTCACCCGCGCGCCATCGCTGAAGACCATCGTAGCCGTTGGTCGCAAGATCCGCTTCGCACCCCAAAGCGACCAACTGTTGCTGAATAACCAAACGGTTGATTTTGTTGTCTTCGACAACCAGTATTTTGCATGTACCCAAAGATATCGAAGGCAACTGCGGTCGTGATACCGGTTGGCGCTTAATCAATACACCTTCACGCTTAACTTCTTTCAAGGGGAGCTGGATGTAAAAGCGAGAGCCGTAGCCCAGTTTGCTTTCGACAAAAATCGTTCCGCCCATCAAGTGAACAAGCCTGTGACTGATCGCCAGTCCAAGCCCCATTCCTCCGAAACGCCGACTTTGCACGCCTTCACGCTGAACAAACGGGCGGAACAAGCGCTGGATCATGTCCGCACTCATACCGATGCCATGATCCTCGACGCATAGGACCAGCATTTCGTCATCGCTGTTTTCAGCGGAAAGGGTCACGGCATTATTTCGATGTGCGGCGATGCCATCCGAAAACTTCACAGCATTGTGCAACAGGTTCATGACAACCTGCCGAAGACGGTTGGCATCCCCCATTACGCAGGCTGGCAGTTGCTCGTCTATTTTCAGCATAAGCGGAATGCCGTTGGTTTCGGCCAAGGGACGCATTGCCTCTACGCTGTCAGACAGAACTTCGCGGATATTGACCGGCTCGGACCGCGGAGACAGTCGGCCGGCCTCCATGCCCGATGCGTCCACCAGATCGTCTATAACGTATAGAAGCTCGCGCGATGACTCTTGCACAGTTTCCATCATACGTCGCTGTTCAGGGCGCATCTCGCCTTGAAGAAGCAGATCAACCATTCCAACGACACCGTTCATAGGAGTGCGTAACTCATGGCTCATGGTGGCGAGAAAGTCGGACTTGGCCGCGGCAAGCTCTTGGGCGCTTTTGCGCGCGATATCCAGTTTCTTAATTTGCGAGCGCACCGCAGCGTTGAACCAGAAGGCCAGATAGCTCATCAGGAAAAACAAAGTCGCTCCGACAAAGGGGGCGACATACGCCTTGGCAAACTCTGGAGATACAACATCGGATGAAAGCTCAATGCGCGGAAGAACATAAGGGGAAAGCATCCCAATGCCCGCCAACATTACATAGAACGTCATTTTTCCACGGTCACGACGTTCGCCAAAAGTCAAAATGGCCCCAGACGCAATGCAAATCTGGAACCAATTGATGTGAGACTCTGGCGGCAAAACCAGTGCTGACGCCAGCACTCCGACAAATGTGGTGATGAAAAACACATGCTTTGCCGACGCGTATTTTTCGTTGGCAGACAAAAGCGTTGAAATAAGCGAACCGATGCCTACCCCAGCGGCAATAAAAGAAATGGCGTGCTTGCCAGCGCCAAGATAAATGACTGCCCAGACGGCAGAGAGCACAAGCGCCAGCCTGGACACGAAAAAAATCGATCCATCAACTGATGAAAGCGCTTGCAGCTTGCCACGGTGTTTAACCGAAGTATTCACCATCTAAAAATTATCCCCTCTTACAAGAGGATGGATCAAACATTCTTACTCTGATAAAAATTTAGCTTTTGTCTATTTAAACAAAACTTTTGTATGCAATTATAATCATTAGTATATAAACAAATACTTTTTAATTATATTTATGATGCCAAGTGAAGATGGCCCCCAAGCAATATAAAAGCTAAGGGGCCAAAAGTTAGCTCACATAAGTTAATTCACAGGCTTGGCGTCATAGACCTGATCGTCGCTTTCAACACGGTTTGAAATAGCGATTCGGCGGGGTTTCAACGTTTCTGGAATATGACGCTCTAGATCAATATGTAGCATTCCATCCACATGGCTGGCGCCCTTGACCACCATGTGATCAGCAAGTTGGAAACGGCGCTCGAACGCACGGTTGGCGATACCGCGATGCAAATAGGTGCGATCTGCATCAGTAGCCTCTTTCCGGCCCGTCACGATCAAAGAGCGGTCCTTGATTTCAACGTTCAGATCGTCCGAGGAAAAACCCGCGACAGCCAGCGAAATACGATAGGCATCGTCTGCGATTTTTTCGATGTTGTAGGGCGGATAGCTGGGCTGCCCCACATCCGAAGACATGATCCGGTCCATCATATCAGCGACTTGATCAAAGCCGACTGTGGCGCGGTAAAGTGGGGAAAAATCGAATTGTCTCATGGTCATCCTCCTTTGAGCGATAACAAGTGGGTTAAGGTGCCTTCCTGACAGACAGGCGATTGCTTTTCCGGGCCCGTTTGGCGCCCGTAAAGCTTAGGTGGGGAATGGAAATTCGGGTTTCAAGCCTTGGCGTGTCTAGAAATCGCTCGCGGCCACACGAATGGTGGAAGAACCAAGAGCATGCTCCGACCCGGCAAATAGACTGTCAGTGAGTTTTCCCAGATCATCAGGAAGAGAAACGCCAAGAACGGCGGTTTGACCTGAAATCTTTGCTCTGGCGGAAACGATTGATACCAGCTTGGGGCCCTGCGGCCCAGATTGATACACCGGCGCGCCTGAGTACCCGTTCTCAAGCGCACATTTCATGACCAACAAATCTTGATCCTGCCCCCATAGGGGACAAGATAGCGCGGCGTGATCGAACGACAGGATATTTAGATCCGAAATGGTGTCAGAGGGTTCTCTGGCACTTCTGCTTGCATCGCCACTGATCGGAGCGTCTAACCGCAGTATTGCCAGGTCAGACCGAACCAATTGAAGTTTTGTTTGCATGTCATGTTCGAATTTGGGATGCACGAATGCCGAGACAGCCTCGCGGTGGATGATCCCAAGATTTGGGTGTGCACGTAAGGAAAAAATGATTCGGCTTGGGATGGGGTTATCGCGATTTTGTCTGTCAAAAAGACAATGAGCCGCTGTCAGAACGACATCGGAATAGATCAAGGCACCCAAGCACTCAGTCTTTCCCGCGATCGATAATAGTCCGACAGCGGTTTCAGGGAAACCTTTGTAATGACTATCTTTATCAGGATATCCCGCAAACTCTTGAGCCCTGGCGGCGGAGAAAGCCAAGACTGAAAGTAAAAACAAGACACCAAGCAACCGCAACCAATCTGCCCCAAATTATCAAAAGAATTATCCGGAATCTCTAATATTTCTTTTTAACCAGCCGTTAACGCTGGCGGCTTCGGCCCTCCGGTAACCCAATCAAGCAATTCAACCGTATGGACCACAGGCACTCCGGTCGCCGAGCCGATCTGCATCATGCAGCCGATATTGCCAGCCGCGATGACATCTGGTTGCTTGGCCATCAAGGTTTTCACCTTGCGTTCCTTCAATTGCGCCGAAATCTCGGGCTGAAGCAGATTGTAAGTCCCCGCTGATCCGCAACACAAATGGCTATCTGCAGGTTCGACCACCTTGAAACCCGCCCGCTTCAAAAGCGTCTTTGGATGGGTTTTGATCTGCTGACCATGCTGCAAAGAACAGGCCGCATGATAGGCTACGGTCATCCCTGTTTCGTCCCCTTCCGGAATATCCAAGTCGATCAGCACCTCGCTGATATCCTTGGCAAGGGCAGAAACACGATTGGCATCTTCGGCCAGCGGATCATTTCGGAACATATGGCCGTAGTCTTTCACGGTCGTGCCGCATCCGCTTGTGTTGATCACGATGGCGTCTAGCCCGTCCCCATCCATTTCCCGCGCCCACGCGCGGATATTTTTCGCCGCCGTCACATGACTTTCGGTTTCTTTTCCCATGTGATGTGTCAACGCCCCACAGCACCCTGCACCATCTGCCACCACCACTTCACAGCCAAAGCGGGTCAAAAGCCGAATTGTGGCATCATTGATATCGGTGTTGAGCGCCTTTTGGGCACAGCCAGTCATGAGCGCCACGCGCTTTTTCTTGGGCTGTTGAGGTGTGAAGGTCTGAGGATCGTCGTTTCGGCTAACAGGCGGGATATTTTTCGGGGCCATCTCTAGCATCGCACGCAGGCGCGCGTCAGGGATGTATCTTCCGAACGGTTTGCCAATTTTTGCCAGCAAAAGAGCCACGCGAAATCGCATGGGATAGGGCAGAATACGCGCCAGCATCCATCTCAGCGCCCGATCCGAAAGTGGCCGCTGGTAGTTTTTGTCAATGTATGCGCGGGCATGATCCACAAGATGCATGTAATGCACGCCACTTGGACAGGTGCTCATGCAAGCAAGACACGACAGGCATCGATCCACGTGTTTCACAACCTTCTCGTCAGGCACGCGGTTGTTTTCCAGCATGTCCTTGATCAGGTAAATCCTCCCGCGGGGGCTGTCCAACTCGTCGCCCAGAACCTGATAGGTGGGACACGTCGCAGTACAAAACCCGCAATGAACACAAGCGCGCAATATCTCATTCGCACGCTGTGTCCCGGGATCTTTGAGCTGATTTTCGGTGAAGTGGGTCTGCATGTCTTTACCCCATCAGTCCGGGGTTCAGGATACCCCGGGGGTCAAATCGGTTGCGCAAGCCCTGCTCAAGCAGAGCGATCTCGGGGGATTGCGGTTGGAATACACCT
>CAYVRN010000033.1:0-13076 GCA_964453855.1 uncultured Rhodobacterales bacterium | reverse complement strand
CCGGATCATGGTAACTGGATGCCCGTCTAGCCCAGCAGTCGTGTGCGCCGCACCGGTTACGTCAAAAGGCGATCCCAGCGCATCGGACATCGCGGCAACTGCGGCGGCAACATCCAACCCCTCAATCAAAACAACCGCTCGGGCTTCGGGCACCGGAAGCACTTTAAACGACACCTCGGTCAACACACCTAACGTGCCAAATGATCCAGCCATCAACTTAACCAGATCATAACCGGTCACGTTTTTCATCACACGACCGCCGTTCTTGATGATCTGCCCCAAGCCATCGACAAAGCGCACGCCCAACAGGAAATCTCGGCACGCGCCTGTCTGCACCCGACGGGGCCCCGAGATATTGGCCGCAACGACACCGCCCAAAGTCGGCTCGCCACTTGTCCCAAGAAGTCCGCGATGATCCATTGGTTCAAAGGCCAGTCTTTGCCCCTCTGCCGCCAACAACGCATCAATCTCAGCCACAGGCGTTCCCGCCCCGGCAACCAACGTCAATGCCCCTGGCTCATAAAGCGTCACTCCGCTCAGACCTGCCGCTGTCAATACGTTGCCAGCCCGCGCAAGCCCGCGCGTACCGCCGCCTCTGATGTTTAGCGGGCCCTTGGCCGAGGCAATAGCCTCCGCCAACTCGCTTTCTGTTTCGGGTCTGATCATTTCATCTTTCCAAAAATACTCCGGGGTGAATTGCCCCATTCAGGGGCAAGAGGGGCGGCGCCCCTACTGAGCCGCCATCCGCCGCGCTTCGCTCGAGACCAAAGGAAACACCTTGGCAGGGTTCAATAGCCACGACGGATCAAAAACATCCTTCACCGCCATTTGACTTTCCAAATCCACCGGATCGAACTGATCCACCATCAGATCGCGCTTTTCGATACCAACACCATGTTCACCTGTCAGGCAGCCTCCAACCTCGACACACAAGCGCAGGATATCCGCCCCGAAAGCTTCGCATTTTTCCAAGTCGCCGGGCTTATTGGCATTATAGAGGATCAACGGGTGCATATTTCCGTCGCCTGCATGAAACACGTTCCCAACGCCTAGACCGTATTCTTCAGACATCTCGCCAATTCGGCGCAGCACATAAGGAAGCTGCGACACCGGAATGGTTCCATCGAGACACATATAATCATTGATTTGGCCCATGGCCCCAAAAGCAGACTTGCGCCCCAGCCAGATACGCGCCGCCTGATCCGCATCCTGAGCCTCGCGGAACTCAACCGGATTGTGACGCTCGGCAATCTCGCGGATCAGCGCCAGCTGTTCGGATATTTCTTCTTCGGACCCTTCGACCTCGATGATCAACAAGGCCTCGACATCCGGATATCCGGCGCCCGCATGCGCCTCGGTCGCACGAATGACGGGACGGTCCATAAACTCGATTGCTACGGGCAGGACACCCGCCTTAATGATATCCGATACACACTGCCCGGCAACTTCGTTGCTGTCATAGGCCACCATCACCGGGCGTGCCCCTTCCGGTTTTCGAAGAATGCGCAGCGTTGCTTCGGTCACGACGCCTAGCTGCCCTTCCGAACCACAAATCAGACCCAACAGGTCCAGCCCACCAGAATCCAGATGTGCGCCGCCGATCTCAACGATGGTGCCGTCCATTTTAACCAGCGTCACGCCCATCAGATTATTTGTCGTCACACCATACTTCAGACAATGCGCACCGCCCGAGTTCATGGCGATATTGCCGCCAATAGCACAGGCCAGTTGCGAGGACGGGTCGGGGGCATAGAAGAAATCCTCTTCCTCGACCGCCCCGGTCACTGAAAGGTTGGTGCGCCCTGTCTGTACTCGGATGAAGCGGTTCGAATAGTCCACTTCGATCACGTCATTCATTCGGGCAACACCGAGAATAACGGAATCTGCTGTCGGCAGTGCCCCACCCGCCAACGACGTGCCTGCGCCCCGCGGAACCACGGGGACGCCCATGTCGTGACAAATCCGCAAAACGTCCGAGACCTCTTGCGTCGTGGCGGGAAGAACCGCCACCAAAGGCGGACACCGATAGGCCGCCAGTGCATCACATTCATAGGCGCGGGTCTCGGCTTCATCTTCAATCACTGCATCCGCAGGCAGGACGGTTTTCAGACGGGCTACCAATTCTACCTTGCGGGATAAGATGGCAGTATTCGGTGAAGGCATTTCCATGGGTACGCTCCAGTAATTGGTAAAACAATATAACCAATTTATCCATCTAGCAACCCTAATGGTTTCGCTTTACCTTGTCCCAATGACGCTTCAGGAAATCATATCCCCCTTTTCCGCCTTGGATGGACTGGCAATCCTTTTCATCCTTATTGGATGGGTGGGATCAACGTATCTTATTGAGAATCCGCCGGAAAAACACCCATCAGTGTCAAAACTAATGGCCCGTTACCGCCGCGAGTGGATGAGCCAAATGGTCACAAGAAACCCGCGGATATTCGACAGTCAAACCTTATCGTCGCTTCGACAGGGCACGTCTTTCTTTGCATCTGCTTCGATGATTGCCATCGGCGGGGGGCTGGCATTGATTGGAAATCCGGAACCGTTAGTAGATGTAGCGTCAGATTTGTCCCTGCAATCGGCACCGGCAATTGTCTGGGACATCAAAATCTTGTTTATCATCGTATTTCTGACCAACGCATTTCTAAAATTTGTCTGGTCACATCGACTGTTCGGATATTGCTACATCCTTATGGCAGCAGTTCCAAATGACCCCGAGGATCCGAACGCGCTGCCTCTGGCGCAAAAGGCTGCCGAGATCAACATTTATGCGGGTCGCAGCTACAACCGCGCCCTTCGATCCGTCTATTTCAGCTTGGCAGCGTCGTCCTGGATCTTTGGCGCAGTGCCGTTGATGATCGCGGGTCTTATTACGTTAGCAGTCATGTACCGACGCGAGTTTGCCTCGCAATCGCGCCGAGTGCTCTTGCAGCAAGACTGATGGCTCTACATACTGGATGTGGAACAAAATGAGCCGATCAATGACTGATACCATCGCGCCAAAGCCAACCGCAGATACACTTGCTGCCGCTGCAAAAGCGGTCAAAAAAGGTAAGGGTCTGCCGCCTGTACATCTGTGGAACCCCCCGTTTTGCGGTGATCTGGATATGCGCATCGCACGCGATGGGACGTGGTTTTATTTGGGCACCCCAATCGGCCGAAAGGAACTAGTCCGACTATTCTCGACAATTCTACGCAAGGACGCAGACAAGTATTTCCTTGTGACGCCAGTGGAAAAGGTTGGCATCACTGTGGACGATGCCCCCTTTGTCGCTGTGGATTTTGAAACAAACGGCACGGGCACTAAGCAGATCCTGCAATTTGAAACGAATGTCGGAGATTTCACCACGGCCAGTTCCGAAAACCCGATCCGCGTCGTTCGCGATGCTGAAACCGGAGAGCCATCGCCCTATGTACATGTACGCGCCGGACTAGAGGCCCTGATCGACCGCAAGAGCTTTTATCGCTTGGTGGAAATTGGAGCACATCACGATGAGTGGTTCGGCCTATGGTCAAGCGGAACATTCTTTCCGATCATTCCCTCGTCCGAGTTGCCGGATTGAGCAAACCGTAAAGTGAAAATGATAAAGGGCAGATTTCTCTGCCCTTAAACCTCATCTCTGAATTAATTGCTCTATCAGACGCGCATGGGCATCACGACATAAACCGCCGTCGTGTCATTTCCTTCACGGACCAATGTTGGATCACCTGAAGAGTTGAACATGAAAACCGCATTTTCACGATCAACTTGGCTAGCAATCTCAAGAAGATATTTTGCGTTAAAGCCGATCTCAAGCGGTTCATCGCCATAGGCCACCGCCAACTCTTCTTCGGCGGCACCGCTATCGGGTGAATTTACGGACAAAACCAAACGATCTTCACCCAAAGCCAGCTTAACGGCGCGCGAACGCTCGGAACTTACCGTCGCCACACGATCCACAGCCTTAGCAAAGTCCGCAGCATCCACTTCCATGCGCTTCGTATTACCTGCAGGAATCACGCGCGTATAATCTGGGAACGTGCCGTCGATAACTTTCGAAGTCAGCGTAATCTCGGGCGTTGCAAATCGGATTTTTGTTTCCGACACCGAAACCGCAACCTTCAAGTCGTCGTCGTCCAGAAGTTTGCGCAATTCACCCACCGTTTTTCTGGGGACGATCACACCCGGCATCTGTTCAGCCCCGTCCGGCAGATCGCCGTCGATTCTCGCCAGACGATGCCCGTCTGTCGCCACGCAGCGCAGAACACGTCCACCATCGGCCTCGGACACGTGCATATAGACACCGTTCAGGTAATAGCGGGTTTCTTCGGTCGAGATGGCGAATTTGGCTTTGTCGAATAGTCGGCGCAGCAAAGGTGCAGGCGCCGAGAAGTTCGAGGCATATTCCGAGCTTGCCATGACGGGGAAGTCTTCTTTGGGTAGCGTCGCGAGCGAAAAGCTTGAGCGCCCCGCTTCAACACTGAGCCGCCCCGAAGCACCATCATCTGCCAAGGTGACAAGAGCGCCATCCGGAAGCTTGCGGACGATTTCGTGCAGCGTGACGGCAGACACGGTGGTGGCCCCTGCCCGCTCGACCTGGGCCAAAGTTTTATCGACAACTTCGATATCTAGATCGGTTGCGCGAAACTGTGCCGTTTCGCCTTCGGCCTCGATCAACACGTTGGCGAGAATCGGAATCGTGTTCCGGCGCTCGACGACCGATTGCGCTTGCGAAACTGCTTTTAACAGTGCGCCACGTTCCATGCTTATTTTCATAGCCCTCGCTCCTCATAACCCCGGGCAGGACAGGTTATCCGAAAACCGGACCGGCTCAACCCTTTTGCGGTATTTCTTTTCAGATTCTCGGAATGGTCAAGGGGGCTGAGGGCGTTACGCTTCCAGTGCACGCCTCAAAAGCTCCAAATCCTCGGCCATATGCGCATCTTTGGACTTCAATTCCTCAATTCGCTTAACCCCGTGCATCACCGTCGTGTGATCCCGCCCGCCAAAGCGACGCCCGATCTCAGGTAAAGACCGGCTGGTCATGGTTTTTGCAAGGTACATGGCCACCTGACGCGGGCGCGCATAGGTCCGCACGCGCTTTGGTCCGATCATGTCCGACAAGCGGATGTTGTAATGCTCGGACACCTTGCGCTGGATTTCCTCGACGGTGATCTTTCGTTCTGACGCGCGTAGAACGTCCGAAAGACAGTCCTGCGTCAGTTCCATCGTAATCTCGCGGCCGACAAGCGACGCAAACGCGAACAGGCGCGTAAGAGCACCTTCCAGAACGCGGACGTTGGTGCTGATTCGATGGGCAAGGAATTCAAGAATGCCCTGAGCCATGACCAAGTCAGGGTATTGTTTGCGGTAAAAATCTACTTTGGCTTGAAGAATCCCTAGGCGCAGTTCGTAATCAGTTGGATGCAGATCGACGACAAGACCACTTTGAAGACGCGACTTGATCCGCTCTTCCATGCCCTTGATCTCGCCCGGGGCTCGGTCGCCAGAGATGATGATCTGCTTGTTTTGGTCCACAAGCGCATTGAATGTATGAAAGAACTCTTCCTGTGTACTGTCCTTTCCGGCAATGAACTGGACGTCATCAACCATCAGAACATCGACAGACCGGAACAGGCTTTTGAAATCCATCATCTTGCGCTCGCGCAACGCCTGAACAAAGCGATACATGAACTGCTCAGCAGACAGATAGACCACATTCAAATCAGGACGGCTTTGTTTCAGCTCCCACGAGATCGCGTGCATGAGGTGGGTTTTACCCAAACCGACACCGCCGTAAAGAAACAGTGGGTTAAAAGACACCGGCCCGCCTTCGGCCACGCGACGCGCCGCGGCATGAGCAAGCTCGTTAGGTTTGCCAATAACAAACGTGTCAAAGGTGAAACGCTCATCCAATGGGGCGCCCGGCAGGTTTGCGTCTTCGCTGACCGCGAGCGAATGCTTGGCAGGCTTAGCCTCTGACGCAGAGCGTAACGCCGCTTTGCTGGCGGTTTCGAATTTCAAACGGCGGATTTCAGGGTTTACCAACCCCAATTGAAACAGAATTTGGTCGCCGAAATGCTGCGACACATAGTTTCCCAGAAATGTTGTAGGCGCGTGCAAGGTGGCAGTGCCTTGCGCGACCTCAACCAGACCAAGCGGCTCAATCCATGTCGAAAAATTATTCTGACCGACTGTCCTGCAAAGTTCCTTTTGAACCTGACCCCATTGGTTCTTCGTCATTTTGTCCCGTTCTTTATTCTTTTTGTCACCAAGCCGCACAGCAGATGTACGACGAACGCAAAGACAACAAAAATGCAGCGCCCGCTTAAGCTGTGCGAGACCATTTGTCCTAAAGGACCGCCTTTTTGTCGCCCCCCATTTGTGATGTTTCAAAGGGCCTCACCCCCTCGATACACAAACGGCTTCCTACGATTTGTCCGTTATTAGGACCCCTAGCCGAGATTAGCTGGTCAGGAATAGCAACGCCAATTGATCCGTCCTAAAACAGTGTTCGAATCTTGGCTTCCTGAAATCGCGATGAATCGCTTCGTCTGAAATTAGCCCCTGCCGGACATGCGCGGCAACAAATCTTTGACCCTTGACAGGGCATTGCTGAAAAAGAATCTCTGGCTGACTGTTTTGTTCCTTGGAAAACAAAAAAGGGCGTTGCTTGAAAGCAACGCCCTTGGAATTTTTTGCTTCAGGATACGGCTTATGCCATCGCCTTAACACGCGCCGCAAGACGTGACATTTTGCGCGATGCTGTGTTCTTGTGCATAACGCCTTTGGTCACGCCGCGCATCAGTTCCGGCTGAACAGCGCGCAGAGCCGCCTGAGCAACCGTCTGATCGCCTGATGCGATTGCTTCTTCCACTTTACGCAGGAACGTACGGATGCGCGAACGGCGGGCTTTGTTGACTGCGAAGCGACGCTCGTTCTGGCGTGCGCGTTTTTTTGCCTGGGGCGAATTTGCCATGTGTTTTTTGACCTTCGTCTAAAGTTTGGTATCTCTGATAGCGCAATGCCAAACCCGACCGGTAAAAAACCCGAGTGATTCTAGCCTAGGCGGGCTGCACGCGCATGTATGACGGCGGCGTATAAACAGAACCATCACATATTGCAACAGCCCCTTTGATACTCCGCATCGCTCTTATTTATCGCGGAATTGCGCCTCGCGCTTTTCCATGAAGGCGGCCATGCCCTCTTTCTGGTCTTCGGTCGCGAACAGCGAATGGAACACCCGGCGTTCGAACAACAAACCCTCGCCCAGCGTCAGCTCGTAGCTGCGGTTCACCGCTTCTTTGGCAGCCATCACGCTTATCTGCGATTTCTCGGCGATCTTTGCCGCCGCGCCCATCGCTTCGTCCAAAAGCTTCTTGCCGGGCACAACGCGGCTGACCAGCCCAGAGCGCTCGGCCTCGTCAGCATCCATGAAGCGACCGGTCAGGTTCATATCCATGGCCTTGGACTTGCCAACAAAACGGGTCAAACGTTGCGATCCACCCATTCCGGCGATGACGCCGAGATTGATTTCAGGCTGTCCGAATTTCGCAGTATCCGATGCAATTATAAAGTCGCACGCCATAGCTAGCTCGCATCCGCCGCCTAAAGCGTAGCCCGAGACCGCAGCGATAATCGGCTTGCGAATCTTGATGATGCGATCAGAAGCTTCCGCGAAAAGGTTGACGCGGTTTACGTCCGCGAAGCTCATTGACGACATTTCTTTAATGTCCGCCCCCGCAGCAAATGCTTTTTCGCTGCCCGTCAAAACGACGCAACGCACCTTGTCGTTGGCGTCAGCGTCTTCCAACGCCGTGCAAAGTTCCGAGAGAAGTTGAGTGTTCAGGGCGTTCAACGCATCTGGACGGTTCAGTTTGATCAGGGCAATATGCTCGCTGATCTCGACGACAATCGTCTCAAAGGCCATCACATCCGCCTATGTTTGTTTCAGTCAGAACCGAGTCATTACCACTCTGACGCGCTGGATCAAGCTATCTTTGACACTTTGGGCAGTAGAACGAAGACCGGCCAGACTGGACAACCCGTGTGATCTTTGCGCCGCAAGCCGCATTTTTACAGAGTTCGCCCTCTCTGCCGTAGACATCAAAATTGTGCTGGAAGTAACCCAATTCACCATCGGCTTGTCTATAATCCTTTAGTGACGATCCCCCTGCCTCAATCGCGTCGGATAGAACATCCCTGATATGGACCGTCAGCGTCTCTATCCTTTGCTTAGATATGCGATTGGCTTTGCGGCGTGGATCGATCCCGCTTCGAAACAACGCTTCACAAACGTAGATATTTCCTAAGCCCGAAACGACCCCTTGATCCAGAAGAACTGCCTTGATGGGAGAATTCCGCCGAGAGGTTCTGCTGTAAAAATCGTTTGCATTAAACTCGTTACCCAGCGGTTCGGGCCCTAAAACCGAGATAAGCGGGTGCTCCGCAAGACCGTCTGTAGCGATCAAATCCATCGCTCCAAATCGACGGGGGTCGTTGTAGGTTAAGCGCGCACCATTGCTCATATCTACTACGACGTGATCGTGCTTTTCTGCAGTTGGATGATCATGCACAAACCGCCCCATGGGATCGCCGGACACCAAAATTCGGCCGGACATTCCTAGATGGATCAGCAGAGTTTCATGGCTATCCAGCTCTACCAATATGTATTTTGATCGACGGCGGACAGCCAAGACTTTGGCCCCCTCAAGGCGCTCTTTCATACGCTCGGGAAATGGCCAACGCAGGTCAGGGCGGTTTACTTTAACGTTGCGGAAAACTGCGCCTTCCAGAACCGGAGCAATGCCGCGGCGGACTGTCTCGACCTCTGGTAATTCGGGCATTCGCTCTTTCCTGTGTCTTCACCGCATTGTATCGCAGTATCGGCACCCTATAAGAAGGGTGAGAACCAAGGACGACAAGACCCAATGACCCAGACCGAGCAGAAAACAACGCATTTCGGCTTCACGACCATTTCCGAAGAGGAAAAGGCCGGAAAAGTTCAGGGGGTCTTTACAAACGTAGCGTCCAAATATGACATCATGAACGATGTCATGTCCGCAGGCATTCACCGCGTCTGGAAAGATGCGATGATGGATTGGCTGGCCCCGCGCCCCGCTCAACAGTTGCTCGATGTAGCTGGCGGCACGGGCGATATCTCGTTTCGGTTTTTGAAACGCGCTGGCAACGCCCACGCAACGGTGCTGGACTTGACCGAATCCATGCTGATCGAAGGTCGAAAACGGGCCGAGGCTGAAGACAGGGCCGATAGTCTGGACTGGCTGGTGGGTGACGCGATGGCGCTTCCTTTCGCGGACAACAGCTTTGACGTATACACCATTTCGTTTGGCATCAGGAACGTCACACGCCCGCAAGAGGCGCTGAACGAAGCCTATCGCGTGTTGCGTCCCGGCGGTCGGCTGATGGTGCTTGAGTTTTCGCATATTCCGAACGCGGGCATGCAATGGGTTTACGATCGGTATTCGTTCAATTTGATCCCGGCCATGGGCCAGTTGATTGCTAATGATCGGGACAGTTATCAATATTTGGTGGAATCGATCCGCAAATTCCCTGATCAGGAAACCTTTTTAAACATGGTGCGCACCGCCGGATTCGAGAACGCAAGTTATCGCAATCTGAGCTTAGGTATTGCGGCCCTGCATTCAGGATGGAAAATCTAACATGCGCGGACCTCACAACATCTGGCGGCTGATCCGTACCGGTGCCACCTTTGAGCGGACCGGCGCGATGCGTGCCGTACTGGATGCGTTGGAAGCCCCACGAGCCCTTCGGATTTCCGCCCGCGTTTTAGGTTGGCCATTCCGGTTTCTGGGCTATCAGGGAGATCCAAACCAACCGCCCGTCACACGCGCGTTGACGGCACTAGGCCCAGCCTACATCAAATTCGGGCAAATTCTGTCGACGCGACCCGATGTCGTTGGTCCCGAACTTGCCACCCAGCTACGAGTTTTGCAGGATAAACTGCCTCCATTTGATCGTGCTGTTGCCCTGAAGAGCGTCGAAGCGGAACTAGGCATCAAGATTAACACCGTTTTTTCCGACTTCAGCGAAGCCGTAGCTGCAGCATCAATTGCGCAGGTGCATCAGGCCACTTTGATAGACACAGGTGAAAAGGTGGCTGTCAAAGTTCTGCGTCCAGGTGTTGAACGCGCTTTTCAGAAAGACATCGACGCGTTCTACTTTGTGGCCAAGTTCATCGAGTTCTTCTCACCAGCGTCGCGCCGTCTTAGACCAACCGATGTGGTGACCCACTTCGAAGGGGTCGTTAAAGGCGAATTGGACCTGCGCATGGAAACGTCGGCGGCATCTGAATTCGCCGTCACAACCGAGCACGACGCAGGATTCCGGCTGCCAATAGTTAAATGGGCCTATTCAGGCCGCCGAGTTATGACCATGGAGTGGGCGGATGGGCTGCCTCTGGGCGACAACGATGCGTTGCGGGCCGCGGGGCATGATTTGCGCGCAATCGGTGAACGGATATTGCAGCTATTCCTGCGCCAAGCCTTGCGTGATGGGCTGTTTCACGGCGACATGCACCAAGGGAACCTGAAGGTGGCCTCAAACGGAGACATCATCGCCTATGACTTTGGCATCATGGGGTATATCGACGATTACACCCGGCGCGTTTACGCCGAAATTCTACACGGATTTATTCAGCGCGATTATCGCCGCGTCGCCGAAGTACATTTTGAGGCCGGATACGTTCCGGCCAATCAGGATGTCGAAGAGTTCGCGCGCGCGCTACGCTCGGTCGGCGAGCCGATCTTTGGTATGGACGCAACACGCATTTCGATGGCCCGTCTGCTCAGCCACCTTTTTGAAGTCACTGAACGCTTTGGCATGGAGACGCGCACGGAACTGATCCTGCTGCAACGTACAATGGTGGTTGTTGAAGGGGTCGCGCGTTCCCTCGATCCACATATCAATATCTGGGAAGTCGCCAAACCGGTCGTCGCGGATTACATCAAAACCAGCATCGGTCCACTGGCCATCATCAAAGACTCGCTACAAACTCTTCGGGTGTTGTCGCGTTTTGGACCCAAGTTGCCCGAGCTGCTAGAGCAGGCGCTTATTCAGCAGGGTGCTCATCCTGTCGACACAAAAACAACCGGGCTTGGTTCTAGACTGGCATTGGTAGGGATCAGCGTCCTTGTTGGTGGTTTCATCGGATCATTGATTTTCTGACCGCCCAAGCAGCCCGACAATTTGTTCCGACGACACAGATTGCCCGTTGCTTAACAAATACGCCACTTGCCCTTCATTTACCGAGACCTCGCGCACGTTCATTACCGACGTGGCCGCGACCTGGGAAACCGTTTGCTCACCAAGCAAATATGCAACCTGCGCTTGGTAGGTGCCGTTTACCAAGGGGATTTCGTGTTCATCCCTGCCATCCCAGGCGAATTCAGTTTTTTGACTTGGCACATCAAACCGGGCAACGACAGTACCGTCAGGCTTTGAGATCGCCAAGCGAGCATCGTCAGCGACCGAATTGCCCGGAAGTGACAACTGAATACCGGCGCCAGTGTGCAAAAGATCACCCATAACACGCACGTTTTGCCCGATTAGGCTTCCGGCTTCTCCCAAACCGCTCTTCACTGTAGCAATTTCCCGCAACAGATCGTTGGTGCGCACTTGCTGCTCAACCCCTGCAAAGGTAGCGAGCTGCACCGCAAACTCAGAGCTTTCCATAGGATTAAGCGGGTCCTGATTTTTGATCTGGACAGTCAGCATCGTAACAAATGTGTTGAAATCATTTAAAATCGCCGGCGCAGGCGCCCCAGTTGTTTGGGGAGTGCCTTGAGACGTTTGTGGCGAAACAGGAGCAGTAATCATAAAACCTTACATTACAATATTTAGGCCAGAGGCCTGCAATCGATGCGCTGGCGCGGGAAGCGGTGTTTGCAATTCATCGGGTAGAACGTTGAGGGAGTCATAAGCCTTAGGAGCGTCGAAAAGCGCCTGTCTCTGCGCGTTTCGCCCAAAAGATAACGTGGGTTGCTCCGAATAACCGATCTGCCGAAACTCTTGTAAAAGCATATCCGCATGGCGTCGGATCAGTTCAGATGTATCGGACCGTTCAGCGGCGACATGTACAATCAAACCGCCTTCAGAATAGGAAAACTGCATTCTCACAACACCGAGTTCCGGAGGTTTCAAACGCAGATCAAATCCGCGTTCATGAGTTTGCTGAACCATCTCGGAAATTTGGGTAATCGCACTTCGAGCCAATTGTCGCTCTTGAGGTACCAAGGGTGCCACGTGCGCGGGGGGCAGCGTGTGCAATCGCCCCACAAGGGCTGAGGGGCTAATCTCAGGAATATCCGCAATTTCCAAGGTAAGCTGCGATGTATCTGCCATTGAAACCTGCGTGGTTTCAATGGCCCACATCGCATGCAATTCAGGCGCGTGAAACGCTGCGACTTGACGCCCAATCCCTTGCTTAGGACCGGTAGCCTTATCGATTTCCGCGTCCGCAGCCAACGGCATTATCGGCACTTCCCTTTCAATTAAGGCTGCACGCCTTTCCGATATTTCCACCTCAACCGGTATTTCCACGTCACTTCGCACGGCCATCTTTGCTGGTGACTGCACAGCAGGCGCCCTAACGTCAGGGGGTAATTTGAGCGACTGTTTCGGAGATGAAGTGGGCACTATTGGGTTGATCGCACCGATTATTTCAGGGTCGATGACGACTTTCTGATCTGCATCTACTGGGATGTCCAAATCGATTTTGGTTTCGGGGAAATCTATTTCCCCCGCCTTTTTTCTTTCGCAAATCTCATCAGGTAAGTCGATATCCCCAATTGTTTCCAAGGTTTCTTCCGGCAGAATAGAGCCCGGCGTTTCTACGACTTTCTTATTCAAAAGATCAGCAAATACCTGCGCTGTCTGTGGCTGCCCAGCAGGACGGGTCAGACCCGAAGACGAAAGCAAGGGAATCAGAGGCATGATTATTTCCATGCCGGAACAATCCGACAACAAAGTTACCGGATATTTACTCAAACAGCGAAATGTCGTGAAAACTTTGGAGATATCTCATGCAGCTTTCAAACACTTCTGTTTT
>CAYVRN010000032.1:8102-32239 GCA_964453855.1 uncultured Rhodobacterales bacterium | reverse complement strand
AGCCATGTGGTGTTGATGGAAGGTGAAACGCCGATCTCAATGACTGGCTTTAATGCTCGACTCTCTGACATCGTGCAGATCGGCGGCGTCTACACCCCGCCTGAATTGCGAGGGAAAGGCTATGCCCGCCGGGCGGTTGCCTTGCATCTCGAACAAGCGCGAAATCAGGGTGTCACCCGTGCGACCTTGTTTGCCTCTGGTCCTAGCGCGGTTGCAGCTTACAAAGCCATCGGCTTCAATCAAATCGGCGACTGGACCCTTTGCCTGTTTAGCGAGGTACAATACGCCAATGTCTGATTTCCTCCGTCCAGAAGCCCGCAAAGCCCTACACCGTTGGCGGGATTTGCTTATTGCTGCGCTTTTCGCTTGCATTGGCCTATATTGGGCGTTCACGGCATTCGGTATCCTGAAATGGATCGGTTGGCTTCTTGTCGTGGCTGCAGCGTTATTCGCGTGGTCCGGCTTGCAGCGCTTGTGGTTCTCGCGCGGCAAAGGTGGCGTTGGCGTTGTTACGGTGAAAGAGGGGCAGATCACCTATCTTGGTCCCTTCGAAGGCGGTGTTGCGGCGATCACCGAGCTTTCGGAAATCATTCTAGACTACAGCCAAGACCCACCCTGTTGGGTTCTGAAACAACTGGGCCTGCAAGACGTACACATCCCCCTGAACGCTGAGGGCACAGACGCCTTGTTTGATGTGTTCGCGTCTTTGCCGAACATGCAAACCGGTCCGATGCTGGCGGCGTTGCAGAAAAACGACGGACACCCGATTGTGATCTGGCAGCGTCGCAAACATTCCGAAAACGTGACATTGCTGCATTGACACCACCGGCGGAACACCGCACCAGTGATCCCGCAAGATAGAATTCAGAAGGCAAAGCCCATGTCGATACCCCAAAGCGGCGGCGGACCGATCGAACGTTACGAGCAGATGGCAGAATATCTGTCGGATGGGTGTAAGCCCAAGTCTGATTGGCGCATCGGCACCGAGCACGAGAAATTCGGCTACTGTAAAAACACACACAGACCGCTGCCTTATGAAGGCGAGCGGTCCATCTTGGCGATGCTTGAAGGCTTGCGCGACCGTCACGGTTGGGCTCCCATCACGGAAGCGGGCAAGCTGATCGGACTTGAAAAAGATGGCGCCAATGTTTCGCTTGAACCCGGTGGTCAGTTGGAACTGTCTGGTGCACCGCTGGAAACCATTCACCAGACCTGTGACGAGGTGAACGCTCACCTGCGTGATGTGAAGCACATCGCCGACGAGATTGGCGTGGGCTTCATCGGCCTTGGCGCGGCCCCCGTCTGGACGCACGAAGAAATGCCCGTGATGCCCAAAGGGCGTTACAAGCTGATGACTGACTACATGGATCGTGTCGGCACCATGGGCAAAACCATGATGTACCGGACCTGCACGGTTCAGGTGAACCTCGACTTCTCGTCCGAGGCCGACATGGTGCAGAAAATGCGTGTGGCCTTGGCGTTGCAGCCGGTGGCGACCGCGCTTTTTGCCAACTCGCCCTTCCTTGAGGGCAAGCCCAACGGTCACAAAAGCTGGCGCAGCCGCGTCTGGCGCGATCTGGATGCCGCCCGCACGGGCATGCTGCCGTTTGTATTCGAAGACGGGTTCGGGTTCGAAGCCTGGGTGGAATACGCGCTGGATGTGCCGATGTACTTTGTCTACCGCGATGGCGTCTACCACAACGCGCTGGGTCAATCGTTCCGCGACTTCCTGAAAGGCGAATTGCCTGCGCTACCTGGCGAAAAGCCGACCCTGTCGGATTGGGCCGACCATCTGACCACCGTGTTCCCCGAAGCGCGAGTGAAAAAGTTCATCGAAATGCGCGGGGCTGACGGCGGTCCATGGCGGCGTTTGTGCGCTTTGCCAGCGTTCTGGGTTGGCCTGACCTATGACCAAGCGGCGCTAGATGCGGCGTGGGATCTGGTAAAAGGTTGGGATGCCGAAACCCGTGAAGCATTGCGCGTGGCCGCATCGGAAGACGGTTTGCAGGCCGAGGTGGCGGGCATCAAAATGCACGATCTGGCGCGTGAAGTCGTTGCGATCTCGGAAAGTGGCTTAAAGGCCCGTGCAATGCCGGGGGCGGGTGGCCTTGTGCCGGATGAGACACACTTCCTGAACGCACTGAAAGAGTCATTGGAAAGCGGCAAGGTGCCTGCGGACGAGTTGTTGGACCTCTACCACGGCGAATGGGGTGGCGACATGGACCGGATTTACGGGGCGTTTTCGTATTAAAAGCAAGCTGCGCGAACACGGCGCAGCTTATTCGAACGAATAGATCAAAGTCTCACACACCGCTTTGTAGCCCAGCTTTCGATAAATCGCGTTCGAGGTCGGGTTTTCCAAATCGGTATAAAGAATACGCCGCACACCGTCTTTTGACATCAGATCCGATAGAGTGCCAACAGCGTTTGAGGCATAGCCATTTCCGCGCGCATCTTTCGGAGTATAGGCTGCCTGAATACGTACCACGTCATTCAACGGCGCGGTGTGGCCTAGCAAACAGCGTGGCTGCCCATCGTCCCAGTAGCACATCAACCCCTTGCTAACGCGAAAACGGGTGAACTCTTCCACGTCATCCAGCGGTTCACCGATTTCGGTGCAAAACTCCAGCATCCAGCGGATCGCCAGATCGACAGTCTCTTCGGTAAAATACTTCAGTTGACCATTTGCGGGGTCGGTCCAAGGGTATTGGTCCTGCTCGTAAATGCGTAGGGCTTTCGTCGGCTTCGCGCCGCTGTTTGTGAGTTCCGTCCAACGCCCTGAAAATCGCGCAGAAGGGTCTACATCGCCGCCAACACCCGGCAGTTTGTACCCCTGTGCGTGAATGAACTCGGCCAACTGGGGCGCTGCGCCCGGTGGCATGGCAGTGATGTTCATTGGGCGGGTTTCTGGGGCTTGCAATCCCATGCCGACAATTTCGTCAGTTTCATTTCGAACGATCCAAAACCGCCCCTGTTTCCCGTTCTCGATCATGTTTGTTAGGATTGTGACAAGCAGGTTCAATTTGACCGGATCAGACCGCAGATAGGTTTCGGTGGCAGCAAATGTGTCTGACGGAGAGGTTTGGAATTCGATTTTGAAATGATGGCTCATTGGAAATCCATACTTTGAAAACTGGAGGAAAAGAGCACCGCAAATCGCTGAAGGTGTCGAGTTCTGGTTGAGGAAATCGCGTCCAGTAGGATAGGGTTTCACCCCATCACAAGACCGTTTTTGAAAAAGATGGGGTAAAACCCCATCCTACTTCTTGCCGATCTTCGGTTCTTCGCCCTTCAGCAATCGGCCGATATTGGCGTGGTGTTTGGCGATCACGACCAAAGACAGAACGGCCACCAGAGCGGTCCCGTGCATGTGGTAGAAATAGAAGGTGAAGACGGGTGCCAACAACGCAGCCATAATCGCTGACAGCGATGAAATGCGGAAGATCACGGCCATGATCAGCCATGTTGCACAGGCGGCCAGTCCTGCCGGAAAGGACAGTGCCAGAAGGGTGCCAAGGAAGGTGGCCACGCCTTTGCCGCCTTTGAACCTTAGGAACAGTGGAAACAGGTGACCCAGAACGGCAAATAATCCAGCGACGCCTGCGGCACCTTCGCCAAACAAGGCGCGGGCGATCACAACCGCAATCGCGCCTTTGCCGGCATCCAGTACCAGTGTCAGAAATGCCGCCAGCTTGTTACCGGTGCGCAGCACGTTGGTTGCGCCGATATTGCCGCTACCGATCTGGCGGATGTCGCCCAGTCCGAACAGTTTGGCCATGACCAGCCCGAACGGGATTGATCCAAGGATATAGCCCGCGACTGCGGCGATCAGCATAGGCATGGTTTATTCTCCGTATACGCGGCGTCCGCCGACCCATGTTCCAAGCACCTTACCCTGCATCTTGGCCCCGTCAAACGGCGTGTTTTTTGACTTCGAGTTCAGCTTGGTGCGGTCAAGGATGAACGGCGCATCGGGGTCGAACAGGATCAGGTCGGCAGGTGCGCCCTCTGTGATACGGCCTGCCGTTAGCCCCAAACGGTTTGCCGGGTTCAGCGACATGGCGCGGAACAACTGTGGCAGGCTGAGGTGCCCCGCGTGATACAGGCGCATCGCAGCAGGCAGCAGGGTTTCCAACCCCACGGCACCGGATGCGGCTTCTTCAAACGGCAGGCGTTTGCTTTCCTCGTCCTGAGGGGTGTGGAACGAACAGATAATGTCGATCAGCCCGTCGGCGACGGCCTGAACGCAGGCCAGTCGGTCATCTTCGGATCTGAGCGGCGGCTTGACCTTGAAGAAGGTGCGGTAGTCGGCGACGTCCAGCTCGTTCAGCGTCAGGTGGTGGATGCTGACCCCGGCGGTCACGTCAAAACCGTTCTTCTTGGCGCGCTCCAAAGCGGGCAGGGCGCGGGCGGTGGTGATCTGGTCAGCGTGGTACTTCACGCCGGTCATTTCCACGAGCGCGATATCACGGTCTAGCCCCATGCGTTCCGCCATCGGGGTGACGGCAGGAATACCTTTCAGCGCAGCGAATTTGCCGCTGGTGGCCGAAGCTCCGGCAGACAGTCCGGGTTCTTGCGGGTGACACATGACCAACGCGTCTAGCGAGCGGGCATAGGTCATGGCGCGCGACAGTACCTTGGTGCTGGTCGTCACCGCATCGCCATCGGTAAAGGCGACCGCTCCGGCATCCAGCAAGAACCCCAGTTCGGTCATCTCGCGCCCTTCGCGGTTCTTGGTCAGGGCAGCCATCGGACGGACGTTCACAGGCGCGGCTTCTCGGGCGCGGCGGGTGACGAATTCCAGCGTTTCAGGGGTGTCGATGGAAGGCAGCGTATCGGGGCGGGTGACGATGGTGGTCACACCCCCCGCGGCAGCGGCCAGACCCGCCGAGCGGAAGCTTTCCTTGTTACGTTCACCTGGCTCGCTGATCTTCACGCCGATATCGACGATACCGGGGGCCAGTACCTTGCCACCGCAGTCGATGACCTGCGCCGCGACACCGGCTTTGGCGGCGATTGCGGACGGGTCGGTTAACACTTCGTTAACAATCCCTTCCTCAATCAGCAGCGCGCCGCTCGTTTCGGTCAGGGCCTCGGGGTCGATGATGCGGGCGTTTGTGAAAAGCGTGGTCATCGCGGTCTCCTAGAAAATGCCCGCAGCGGATTTGAGCGTTGCGCGGGTGGCGTCGCGGTCGGCCTGATACTTCAGCAAATGTTTGTCCCCACCCTTGGTGATGACCTGAACATTGGTGCCAAGAACTTTCACCGCCTTAATCTGGTCCAAAGCCACCGCGCGGGTTTGGGGGCCCAGCAGGCGCTTGTTGGTCATATCCCAGCGGACTTTTAGTTCATCCGAAGCCACATAAAGCCCGCGGATAAGAATGGCTGCCAAACCGCCTACTGCGCCTGTCCAGACATGCGGGTTGCCCATCACCCAAAGAAGGCCCATCCCTGAAGCCATGGCAAAAGCCGCGATCCATGTGTGTTCGCGGATATAGGCGCTGCGGTCGGGGTGGAGGCTTTGCACGACGTGTTCGTCGGGCTGCAATTCTGTTGAGGGTGTGAGTTGATAGCTGTCTTCCATCACGCAGCCCCTGCCGCGCGGCTTTCGCGCAGGTTCCGCGCCAGAAGGTCCATCGCGGCCATTCGGACGGCGACGCCCATTTCGACCTGTTCCTGGATGACCGAGCGGTTGATGTCGTCGGCGATGTCACCGTCGATCTCGACCCCGCGGTTCATAGGACCGGGGTGCATGACGATGGCGTCGTCTTTGGCGTGGGCCAGTTTTTCAGCGTCCAGACCATAGCGGTGATAGTATTCGCGTTCCGAGGGGATAAAGCCGCCGTCCATGCGTTCGCGCTGAAGGCGCAGCATCATGACGACATCGACATCATTCAGGCCTTCTTCCATGTTGTCGTAAATCTCGCAGCCGAATTCGCTGAAGTTTGATGGCACAAGGGTTGGTGGGCCGACCAGACGGATGCGGTTTTCCATCTTGCCCAGCAGGATGATGTTCGAGCGTGCAACGCGGCTGTGGGCGATGTCGCCGCAGATGGCGATGTTCAGGCGATGCAAACGCCCTTTGCGGCGGCGAATGGTCAGCGCGTCCAGCAGGGCTTGGGTCGGGTGTTCGTGACGTCCGTCGCCTGCGTTCAGCACCGCGCAGTTCACCTTTTGCGCCAAGAGGTCCACCGCACCGGAATGCGGGTGGCGTACGACCAGCAGGTCAGGGTGCATCGCGTTCAGGGTCAGGGCTGTGTCGATCAGGGTTTCGCCCTTTTTGATCGAGCTGGCCTGCATCGCCATGTTCATCACGTCAGCGCCAAGACGTTTGCCCGCAAGTTCAAAACTGGCCTGCGTGCGGGTCGAGTTTTCGAAGAACATGTTGATTTGGGTCAGTCCCGCCAGAACATCCGAGTGCTTTTCTGGCGCGCGGTTTAGATCGACATAGCTGTCGGCCAAATCCAGAATCTCGGTGATTTCAGTGGGGTGCAGGGGTTCGATCCCCAGAAGGTGCTTTTGCCGAAAGGTCATGGGCCGCTCCTTGCCGTTCGGGTGCTTATAGAAAGCGTCGCGTATCGGGGCAAGTGCGGGATGCCTCCGGCAGGGATATTTTAGGACAAAAGAAATGGAGGTTTTACCTGAACTGGAAGCGGGATAGCTTTAGGCCATGGAATCGCAAATCGATTATTGGACGGCGCGCGCGCTTTTGGAGTGGCAGGTTGAGCTTGGGGCAACCGAGGCTTTGCTGGATGCTCCAATTGATCGCTATGCGTTAGAGGCTGCTTCGCCGAAGAAAGCTGCGTCCCCCGTGTCCGCTCTGGTTCGGCAGAAAGCGCCCGAGGTGGATGCGGTGCAGGTGGCCAAAACGGCGGCCAAGCGGGCGGGTGATCTGGACGGTTTGAAGTCGGAACTTGCGGCGTTTGAGCATTGTGCCTTGAAGAAAGGCGCACACAATCTGGTGTTCTCTGATGGGTCCCCCGATGCGCGAGTGATGGTGATTGGTGAAGCCCCCGGGCGGGACGAGGATTTGCAAGGTTTACCCTTTGTAGGCCGAGCCGGAAATTTGCTGGACAAGATGTTTGCGGCCATTGGCATGGCACGGTCAGCAGACGGGGTGGCCGGTATCTACATCACCAACGTGCTTCCCTGGCGCCCGCCGCAAAACCGAGATCCGAAGCCGGAAGAGATTGCAATGATGGTGCCCTTTGTGACGCGCCACATCGAGCTGGCCAAGCCCGACTTGATTGTGCTGATGGGCAATATCAGTTGTCAGGCCATGCTGGGCAAACGCGGGATCACGCGTTTGCGTGGCAACTGGACGGAGGTGGCGGGTGTGCCCGCACTACCCATGTTCCATCCGGCTTATTTGTTGCGCAGCCCCCATGCCAAACGCGAAGCCTGGGCGGATTTGCTAAGCCTGCAGGCTAGATTGAGAGAGAGTGCGAGATGAGCAAAACAGGTACGGAAAACCCGTTCATTCCCGTTCGGATCGCGGTGTTGACAGTTTCGGACAGTCGGTCCTTGGCCGAGGATCGCTCGGGCCAGACCTTGGTGGACCGGATCGAAAAGGCGGGGCACGTAGTGGCAGATCGCAAGATTTTGCCCGACGAGCGTTCCGAGATCGCCGATCAGCTTCGGGCGTGGTGCGCTGACAAAGATATCGACGTGATTATCTCGACCGGTGGCACAGGTTTGACGGGGCGGGATGTGACCGTTGAGGCGCACCGCGATGTTTATGAAAAAGAGATCGAGGCCTTTGCCACCGTTTTCACCATTGTGAGCATGAAAAAGATCGGCACAAGTGCTGTTCAAAGCCGTGCCACTGGCGGAGTTGCTCAAGGGACCTATCTGTTTGCTCTGCCGGGCAGTCCGGGGGCTTGCAAGGATGCGTGGGACGAAATTCTGGTGCATCAGTTGGACTACCGCCATCTGCCCTGCAACTTCGTGGAAATTTTTCCGCGATTGGACGAACATTTGCGACGGAAATAACTGCGGCCTGCGTTACAGGTTCAGGCGGGGTGCGGGCATCCCTTTTCGGGAAGGTAGAGTATGAGATTTTTTCGCCAGAGCCTGACGGGGCTTTTTCTGTTGGCTTTGACCTTGGGTCTGTTGGCCATGGCCGGAAACCGGATATTCAGCGCAGTGAAAGAAGTGCGCGACCGCGAGCCGTTTTCGCCCCCCGCGCGCGAGCGGGTATTTTCGGTGAATGTGTTACGGGCGGAGCCTGCAACCGTTGAGCCGGTGTTGACCGCTTTCGGCGAGGTTTTCAGTAGTCGCACGTTGGAAATACGTGCGGTATCGGGCGGGCAGTTGGTATATCTGGCGGACGGTTTCGAGGACGGCGGGCAGGTCCAAGCGGAGACCGTGTTGGCGCGGGTCGATCCGATGGATGCGCAGTCGGCGCTGGACCGGACGCGGGCGGACATGCTGGATGCCGAGGCCGAAATGCGCGACGCAAAGCGCGCACAAGAACTGTCGGGCGATGATCTGGCGGCGGCACAGGAGCAAGCGGCGTTGCGCCAGAAAGCCTTTGAGCGGCAAGTAGATCTGAAAGAGCGCGGTGTTGGCACGGAAGCGGCTGTCGAAACTGCGGAACTGGCGGCGTCTTCGGCTCGGGCGGCGGTATTGGCCAAGCGCCAAGCTTTGGCGAATGCGGCGGCGCGGGTGGATCAGGCCGCAACGCGCTTGGCACGGCAGGAAATAGCTTTGGCCGAAGCGGAACGTGCGCTGGTGGATACCGAAATCACCGCAGGATTCAGTGGAGTGTTGAGCGGAGTTACGGTGATCGAAGGGCGCTTGGTTTCTCCGAACGAAAAGCTGGCCGAGTTGATTGATCCGGGAAGCCTTGAGGTGTCTTTTCGTCTGTCCACCGCGCAGTATTCGCGGCTATTGGATAATTCCGGCGCGTTGCGGAAAGCGCCCGTCGAAATCTCGTTGGATGTCGGTGGTGTTGAACTGATCAGTAAGGGGCGGATCGAACGGGATAGCGCGGCGGTGGAAAGCGGGCAGACAGGGCGATTGGTTTATGCCCGCATTGACAGCCCGATTGGATTGAAGCCCGGCGATTTTGTGACCGTCAATGTCAGCGAACCCGCAGTAAGGAACGTGGTGCGCTTGCCTGCGCCTGCCTATGGTAGTGATGGTGCGGTGTTGTTGCTTGACGACAACAACCGCTTGGAAAGCCTGCCTGTAGAACTGGTACGGCGTCAGGGTGACGATGTGCTGGTGCGAGGTGCGGGCTTGGCTGGCCGCTTGGTTGTGGCCGAGAGGACACCGTTGCTGGGAGCCGGTATTGGGGTCAAACCGTTGGGGGATGAAGTGGAGGCCGAGGATCAGGCAACACCTCCTGCTGGGCGTGGCGGTGGATTTGGCGGCGGCGATGGCGAGATGATCGCGATTGACGACGAAAAGAGGGCCGAGTTGATCAAGGCAGTTGAAAGCAACGGCATGATGCCCGCGAACGCCAAAGAGCGCATTCTTGAAATGTTGAAGCAGCCCGAGGTACCCAAGTCTTTGGTTGATCGTCTTGAACGCGGCGGGCGGGGTTGAGCATGGTGGGAAAATCCTATCTTCAGGCAACCGGATTGCTGTCGTATTTTGCGCGTCACAAAACTGTGGCGAACCTTTTTCTGGTGATCCTGATCGCAGCTGGTCTTACCGCTTTGCCGCGTATGCGGTCGCAGTTTTTCCCTGACATTGTGATTGATACCGTCAGTGTGTCCGTCGCTTGGGACGGGGCAGGCGCGGAAGACGTGGATGTTGCGATCATGCAAATCCTTGAACCGGCCTTGTTGGCGGTCGAAGGGGTGACGGCGACAAATGCCTCATCCCGCGAAGGGCGGGCCAGCGTCCAGATGGAGTTTGAGCCGGGCTGGGATATGGCGCAGGCGGCGGATGACGTTCAGGGGGCGGTGGACGGGTTGAACAACCTGCCCGCGGATGCGGACGACCCCAACGTGTCACGGGGCATCTGGCGTGATCCGGTCACAGACGTTGTGATCACTGGCCCCGTTGCTGTCGAACAATTGGCGCGGTTTGCCGATGAGCTTGTGGTTAAGCTGTTCGCGCAAGGTGTGACGCGGACCACCATTCAGGGGGTCGCTGCGCCGAATATCGTGATTGAGGTCGCCTCGGTCGACCTGATCCGGCACGATATTACCCTAAGCCAGATCGCCAGCGCCATAGCGGAAGAGGTTGATACCGATCCGGCGGGCGATGTGACCGGGGCAAACGCGCGTGTTCGGGCCGGCGTTGAAAAACGTTCGGCCGAGGCGATTGAGGCTGTGGTGCTGCGGCTGGATTCTGATGGCTCCAGCCTGACGGTTGGCGACGTAGCGACGATCCGCAGCGAAGGGGTGGATCGTAATGTCAGCTTCTTTGTGGGGCAAAACCCCGCGATCAAGATCAACGTTCAACGTTCGCAAGCCGGAGATGCGATTGCAATTCAGGAGGCGGTCGAAGCCCAAGCTGCCGAGTTGCAGCGCAGCCTGCCCGAAGGGGTAACGATCGATCTTACCAACACGCGATCCAAAGAGATTACCGCGCGCCTGAATATCTTGCTGGAAAATGGCACGCAGGGTTTGCTGTTGGTCGTGGGGTTGCTGTTTCTGTTTCTGAACGCCCGCACCGCCTTTTGGGTGGCGGCGGGTATTCCCGTGGCGATGCTGGGCGCGATTGCTTTGATGTATCTGGCGGGGTTGACGTTCAACGTAATTTCGCTGTTTGCGCTGATTATCACGCTGGGCATCGTGGTGGATGATGCGATTGTTATTGGTGAACACGCCGACTTTCGAGCGCGAAGATTGGGCGAAGGTCCCGTCGAGGCTGCGGAACGCGCGGCCAAGCGCATGGCGATGCCGGTGTTCTCGGCGACACTGACAACGATTATTGCGTTCTTTGCGCTTTCGGTGGTGGGCGGTCGGTTCGGTAGTCTGATCAACGACATTCCGTTTACAGTGATCGTGGTACTGACTGCATCGCTGCTAGAGTGTTTCCTAATTCTGCCCAAGCATATGTCACATGCCTTGGCCCATACCGCCAAAGAGCATTGGTATGACTGGCCCTCGCGTCAGGTGAACAAGATGTTTCGCTGGTTCCGTGATGTGATCTTCCGGCGATTTATGTGGTTGGTGGTCACGTTCCGCTACCCAGTGATTGCAGGCACTATGCTGCTGCTGGCGATGCAGGTGAATGGCATTGTGACTGGCAAGGTGCCTTGGCGGTTTTTTGATGCGCCCGAGCAAGGGGCCGTGGTTGGAAACTTTGCCATGCTTCCGGGGGCGACCAAAGACGATACCTTTGCGATGATGCTGGAAATGCAGCGGGCCGTTGAAGAGGTGGCGACGCGGCTTGAGGACAAGCACGGGCAGAACCCGATCAAATACGTGATGGCTCAGGTCGGCGGGAACGCAGGGCGGGGCCTCGCCACCGCGTCGGATAAGGAGTCCGATCTGTTGGGGTCGATTTCGGTCGAGTTGATTGATGCAGATCTGCGGCCCTATTCCAGCTTCACCTTTGCTTCAGAGTTGCAGAGCGCAATCAATCAGGTGCCGAAGACCGAGACGGTCTCATTCCGTGGCGGTCGCGCCGGTCCGGGCGGGGATTCACTTGATGTGCAGTTGATGGGGCCGGATGCCGAGGTTTTGAAGGCAGCTTCGAACGCGCTGCAAGAGGCGCTTTTGAAGTTCCCCGAGGTGTCAGCGGTCGAAGACAATCTTGCCTATGACAAAGAAGAGCTGATCCTTGAGCTGACCCCGCAGGGCCAGGTTCTTGGCTTTACCATTGACGCACTGGGCCGCACCTTGCGTGACCGTTTGGGCGGGGTCGAGGCGGCCAGCTATCCGGTTGGCGCCCGCAGCGCGACAATTCGGGTGGAACTGCCCGCAGGGGAATTGACGGCGGATTTCCTTGAGCGCACCCAGATGCGCAAACCCAGCGGCGGGTATGTGCCGTTGGCGGATATTGTCACGGTAACGTCGCGCACCGGTTTCTCGACTGTTTTGCGTGAAAACGGCGTGCGGCTGATTTCGGTGACCGGAGATATCGACGAAGATAGTCCTGAACGCGCCAACGAGATCAACGAAGCGCTTGAGCTGGAGATCCTGCCAGAAATTTCAGAACTCTATCAGGTCGATTGGCGCATGGCGGGACTGGCCGAGCAGGAACGTGAGTTTGTAAACGACGCCATCACCGGCTTGGTTCTGTGTCTGCTAGGAATTTATCTGGTGCTGTCATGGGTCTTTGCCAGCTGGACCCGCCCGATTGTGGTGATGTCGGTCATCCCCTTCGGCCTGATCGGGGCCATCTATGGGCACGGGGCGATGGGCGTTCCCCTGTCTCTGTTCTCGGTCGTGGGGCTTTTGGGTATGACGGGGATCATCATCAACGACTCGATTGTGTTGGTTTCAACCATCGACGAATACGCCGAGGATCGGGGGCTGATCCCGTCGATCATCGACGGCGCGTCAGACAGGTTGAGACCGGTGTTGCTGACGACCCTGACAACCATTCTGGGGCTGACACCTTTGCTTTACGAAGGATCGGCGCAGGCGCAGTTCTTGAAACCCACCGTGATCACGCTGGTCTTTGGTTTGGGCTTCGGCATGGTGCTGGTGCTTTTGGTGGTGCCGTCGTTCATTGCTATTCAGCGCGATGTGCGAGTAAAATTCGTGGCTTTGAAGCGGATGATGATCGCAGGTCCAAAGGCGCGTAAACCCCGCATGATTGTACAGGGCGCGGCCTTTGCTTCGGTGCTTTGGGGCTTGGCGACCTTGGGCAGCGTCATTGCTGACGGCGCGATGCCGGATGCGTTGATATCGCTGGTACCCCAGTTGGAAGCTGTGAACAGTCTGCCTATCGCATTCGCCGCGTTCATGGCGGGGGTCGTGATTTTGACGGTGCTTACCCTGATTCTCGGTCAGATCGCCCTACGCCCCAGACATAAGGGGGCGGCGTAATCACTTACCCGCCTGCGCAGCCCTGAATATCTACCGCGTAGTCGCTTCCAAGAACCGTGATGCGAATGTCCGAGCGGTTTATGGACAGTGTCATGCCGCTCATTGAACTTAGCGAGCCTGAGGAAACCAGTGTATCGCCGCTTCTCTGGCTTTTGGTTTCGGTCAGCCAATGGTCTGGGTCCGAACTTTCAAAGATGGTGAATTCGGTGTTTCCGGCGGGTGGCATTGTGACAGAGGTTGAGAGCAAAAACCCTCCGTCTTCCGGGCTAAGGTCACAAGCCACCCGGCTGACTCCAACCTCGGTCGGGGCAAACGGCAACGACGCCATTGCTGCGGCAAGCGCAGGGTCGCGGTCTGTCACTTTTGCCGTAATATCTGCATCCAGATCGAGTGAGACAGGAAGGCAGACGTCTTTACAGACGCCAATGTCGATCGTCCCTCGCAGGTCGATTTTTCTGCGGTCTCGAATTGGGGTCAGAACAACGGGAAAGATCACGAAGTCTTTATAGCCGATCGTGCTTGTGCCGCCCTGATCGAAGACGACGGGTGTTGGCCACTCGATCTGGAAACCTTCCAGATTTCGGGATCGTGTGAAATCAAACGATGGCGGGATGCCCGCTTCGCCCGGAGCCCGCCAATAGGTTTTCCACCCTTCATCCAGATCCAAACGGATGCCAGCCAAACGTGTGCCGTCAGCTTGTTCCCATCCTTGGATCACGGTCATATGCACAGGATTGTCCATGGCCTGCGCTGCGCTGGAAAGCGTAGTGAAGGCTAATGTCCACGCGATGGGTCTCAAACTGATCATCAGACTGTTTTCTCCTTTAAGTGATCACATGGCAACTTTTGGTGCAAAGTGCGACTGCATTTTCAACCCGCTCCGCGAAATGTGAACTTGATGTTATCAAAATTACATACCATTGTATGTATATGCACATTCGAAAAGCTATAACCGACCTGACAGGAAAACTTCTGATCGCGATGCCAGACATGGGCGATCCGCGGTTTGAAAAGTCTGTCATTTTGATATGTTCTCATTCGTCTGACGGGGCGATGGGGCTGATCTTGAATCGGGCAGTTCAGGATATCAGGTTCAGCGATCTGATCAGCCAATTGAACGTACCGGTGAACGGGACGGTTCACGACATTCCTTTGCATTTCGGCGGTCCGGTCGAAATGGGGCGCGGATTTGTGCTGCATTCAGATGACTACCCTGTCTCCAACCGCAGCATGCGCATTCCGGGCGGCTTCCGCGTGACGTCTACCGTGGATATCCTTGAGGCGATTGCGAAGGGTAGGGGGCCGGAAAAGGCGTTGATGACGCTGGGCTACTCTGGCTGGGGGCCGGGCCAACTAGAGGCCGAATTGCAGCAAAACGGCTGGTTGACGGCTGAAGCGACCCATGAGGTGGTGTTTGCGGATGACATCATTGGCAAGTGGAATGCGTCACTGGCCAGCATGGGGGTTAACGCCCTGCATCTGTCCGCGACGGGTGGCACAGCCTAAGGGCGCGGGGCTGCGGCGCGGCTGAGCCTGTCGTTAATGGCCTGACCAAGCCCGTCCGCCGGAATCGGTGACACGGCAATTTTGTCCCCCTCCATCGCGTCCAGAGCGTGCAGGTGATGAAACAGGTTGGCTGCTGCTTCAACCAGATCGCCCGAAGGGGATAGGTTTAGATCACAGGCGATATCGCCGAACCCCAAACTTAACTCTCCGGCTTCAAAGCGATCCGCATTCAATCTGACCGAGGCACCGGGGGCGTAATGCGAGCTCATCTGCCCCGGCGCGATCAATGTGTCAGGCGATGTATCGGTTGCAAGTTTTTGACCAAGCTCTGCTTCAATCGCTTCGAGCGGCACGCCACCGGGGCGCAGCAGCGTTGGTGCCCCCAGCAGGCCAACAATGGTTGATTCCAGACCGACCGCGCAGTCGCCTCCGTCCACTACTGCGTCGACGCGGCCATCCAGCCCTGCCAACACATGGGCAGTATTTGTCGGGCTAATCCTACCCGAGGGGTTCGCAGAGGGCGCGGCCACGGGGCCACCAAAGGCATGCAAAAGTCTGTGCGCGACGTGATGCGCAGGTACGCGGACGGCCAAACTGTCCAGATCAGCGGTCACTAAAGGTGAAAGACCGGTTCCGGACTTGATCGGAAGCACCAGGGTCAGCGGTCCCGGCCAGAATGCTTTGGCCAAAAGCTGGGCTGTTTCGTTCCAATGAACGAACCTCTGCGCCATTTCAACGTCGGCCACATGCGCGATCAGGGGGTTAAAACGCGGGCGGCCTTTGGCCTCGAATATTTTCGCCACTGCCAAGTCGTTGGTTGCATCTGCCCCCAACCCGTACACTGTTTCGGTTGGAAACGACACCAGCCCGCCGCCACCCAGTACCTTTGCGGCGTGGGTGATCCCGTCTTGATCGGGCAAAAGCCGTAGCGTTACTTCATTTGGCATATTGGTAGTGACGTAGGGTTTTCGTTGAAGCGTTTCGGACACTGGCTAGTTTCGCGGCCAATGACGGGTGCATATCGCCACCCGATGGATTTGCCAAGTTATCCCATGAGGTCTTGTTATGCCCTATCGTGCGCCCCTGAATGAATACCAGTTCATTTTCGACAATGTCGTAGGATTTTCGAATGTTGCGGGTACCGAAAAGTTTGAAGAGACCGCTTCAGCCGATTTGGTGGCGGCTATCCTTTCGGAAGCCGGTAAGCTGTGCGAAGAAGTCTTGGCCCCGTTGCAGCGTCCGGGTGATCTGCAGGGTGCTGTGTTGGAAAACGGTGTTGTGCGGACCTCGCCCGGGTTTGCTGAAGGCTATAAAGCCATTGCCAAGGGTGGCTGGACAGGCATGTCGGCCACAGTCGAGAACGGCGGCATGGGTTTGCCCATGGCTGTGACCACTGCCGTGAATGAAATGATGGGATCGGCCTGTTTGTCGCTTCAGCTGAACCCGTTGATGACCCAAGGCCAGATCGAAGCGCTAGAGCATCACGCCAGCGATGAATTGAAAGCGATCTACCTGCCCAAGCTGATCAGCGGCGAGTGGTGTGGCACGATGAATCTGACCGAACCTGCCGCCGGATCGGATGTGGGCGCGCTTTCTACCAAGGCCGTTCCGAATGGCGACGGTACATACGCAGTTTCCGGTCAGAAGATTTATATCAGCTGGGGCGATAATGATTTCGCGGGCAACATCTGCCACCTGGTTTTGGCGCGACTGCCTGACGGGGCGGCGGGTACCAAAGGGATCAGCCTGTTTATGGTTCCAAAATACATCCCTGATGAAAACGGCGAACCGGGCGTTGCGAACTCTCTTAGGGTTGTGTCGCTCGAGCATAAAATGGGTCTGCACGGCAGCCCGACCGCTGTGATGGAATATGACAATGCCACAGGCTGGCTTGTGGGTGAGCCGCACAAAGGAATGGCTGCGATGTTCACAATGATGAACAACGCGCGTCTGGGTGTGGGCGTTCAGGGGCTTTCGGTTGCCGAAGGAGCATATCAACATGCTTTGACTTTTGCGCAGGAACGCAAGCAGGGCCGCAGTCCTGTTGAAGGTGGCACTGGCACCATCATCGATCACGCCGACGTGCGCCGCATGCTGGCAACGATGAAGGCAGATGTATTTGCGTCACGCTCGATTGCTTTGGCGTGCGCCGTTGCGATCGACATAGCCAACGCGACTGGTGATGCAGGATGGAAGGCCCGCGCGGCGCTTTTGACGCCTATCAACAAGGCGTTTGGCACCGACACAGGTATTCGCGTTGCAGAACTGGGCGTGCAGGTGCATGGGGGCATGGGCTTTATCGAAGAAACCGGCGCGGCGCAGTATTCCCGCGATGTGCGCGTGACGGCGATTTACGAAGGCACCAATGGCATTCAGGCGATGGATCTTGTCGGCCGCAAGATGATGGACGGCGGCGAGGCCGCGTGCCAACTTCTGGACGAAATGGAAAAGGGCATTGAATCTGCCCGTTCAGATCATCCACGCATGGCTTCGGCTGTTTGGGAAGCGATGGAGACTTTGCGCGAAACGACCGAGTGGTTGGTTGGTCAGACCGATATGAACGACCGCTTCGCAGGCGCGGTTCCTTATCAGAGCGGCTTTGCCCGCGTTCTGGGCGGATATTACCACCTGCTTGCGGCGCAGGCGGAAACGGGCGATGGTCCGCGCACGAAACTGGCGCGATTCTACATCAACCGTTTGCTGCCCGAACACGCAGGCTTGCTTGAGCACGCCAAGCAGGGCGCGGCTGATCTTTATGCGCTAAGTGTAAACGATTTGGCAGGCTGATGAACAAACGCTTTGAGCCCCTGAGATATCCCTTCGAAACGCCACCCTCTGAGGGTGAGGTGATCGAGGTGGCCGAGGGGGTTCTTTGGCTGCGGCAGCCTTTGCCGATGAAGCTGGACCATGTGAACTGCTACGCGCTGGATGACCGCGACGGGTGGACCATTGTCGATACCGGTTTCAACTCCAAACGTAGCCGCGCGATCTGGGAAACCCTTTTGGCAGGACCGCTGGCGGGCAAGCCGGTGCGCCGAGTGATCGTAACGCACCATCACCCTGACCACGTGGGACTGGCTGGATGGTTCCAGAAAAAGCACGGGGCCGAGCTGGTCACCACACGAACCGCGTGGCTTTTTGCCCGCATGCTGACGCTGGATGATCAACACCTGCCAACAGATGAGACGTTGGACTATTGGAAGGCAGCGGGCATGGACCCCGAAACCTTTGCCAAGCGCGCCGCAGAGCGACCGTTCAATTTCGCCGATATCGTTTACCCGATGCCGCTGGGTTTCAAGCGGGTGAAAGAGGGCGACGTGATCCGTATCGGCGGTCGCGATTGGGATGTGCGCATTGGCAATGGCCACGCGCCAGAACACGCAACCTTCTGGAGCCGCGATTGTGAACTGGTCTTGTCAGGCGATCAAATCCTGCCCTCTATCAGCTCGAACCTAGGCATCTACGCCACCGAGCCTGAGGCTGATCCGGTTGGCGAGTGGATAGAAGCCTGCGAGCGGTTGGCCCAATACGCACGCGAAGATCATCTGACCCTTGGCGGTCACAAACTGCCGTTTACTGGCTTGCCGGTGCGGATGCGTCAGTTGATCGACAATCACCACGGCGCATTGGATCGGTTGAAAGATTTTCTGACCGAACCCAAAACCGCCGCTGATTGCTTTCCACCGCTTTTCAAGCGGACCATCGGTGAAGGCGAGTACGGTTTGGCCTTGGTCGAGGCGATGGCCCACACGATGCATCTGTACCATCTCGGACATGTGAACCGTACAAAGCGTGACGATGGCGCTTGGTTGTGGCAGACTGTGCCTTGATGGCTCAGAGCAAAGACACCAAAACCCCGCCCGCCGAAAAGCCTAAATTGCATGAGGTTCACACCGATCCCAAGCGCAAGAAGGCATCGGATCAGGAACTGGCGAAATCTGTTTCAGAACAGTCAGACGATGCAAAAAGCCCCGCGCGCTGGGCCTATGAGCGGCTGATCCTGTATATCAACAACTTCGAGGAGCAGCTGGACGACAAGCACGAGGTCGCCATGGGCTTTGCCGGATCGGATGCGGGCGTTCTTCGGATCGAGGGTATGGGCTATTTCGACCCCGACATCGTCACCTTTTACGGGTCGGATGAAGATGGCAACAAAACCCAGTTAATCCAGCATGTCAGTCAATTGAGCGTTATCCTTCGGGCGCTTCCGATTGCTATTTTTGACGACGAGGAAGAGCCTGCTCCGGTTCGGATCGGGTTCCGGCTGGCGGAAGATTTGGACGAAAATTCACCTGCGGTACCTTGACCTGATGACAGGGGCGCAGGAATCAGGTAACTGGAGCCGAACACGGACGATCCAACAAGGAAAAGATCATGGCTGAACATCAACATGGCTCGATGAACACTGCAGAGCAGGAACGCACTTTCGACGGTTTCCTGAAATTCTCGACTCGCGTTGCGATCATCAGCATCGCCGCTTTGGTATTCTTGGCAATCTTCAACAGCTAAGCTGATTGGCGGGGCTTCAGATGAAACGTCTCGCCTTTCTTTTATCTACTCTACTTCTGCTATCTGCTTGCGGGGCCCAGAGTGTCTGGACACCCGATGAAGCTGTTGAGCGGGCTGCTTACCGCCATGACTCGCCGCCATCGCTAACGATCTACACCGTGGTCAATAACGGTTCGGGAAGCGGGGCGCATAGCGGGTTGATGATCAACGGTTCGCAGCGCGTCCTGTTTGATCCCGCCGGAACTTTTAGCGTCAATGTCGTGCCGGAACGCAACGATGTGCATTACGGTATCACCGAGCGTATCCGCGAGTTCTACGAGTTGTTCCATGCCCGTGAAACATTCCATGTCATTGCTCAGGAAGTTCAAGTTTCACCGGAAGTAGCAGAACTGGCCATCCGCAAAGTCGAGAACTACGGTGCGGTAAGCAAGGCAATGTGCACCATCGCCGTGACCGATGTTTTGCAGGGTTTGCCGGGGTTCGAGCATGTGCGCCGCAAATGGACACCGAACACCCTGACCGAGGACATCGCGTCGATGGAGGGTGTCGTCACCCGTACGATCTATGACGACGACGGAGACGATAAATCAATCGTGTTGCAGGAATTCCAGGCCGCAATTGCGCGGTCGTTAGCCCAGCAGGAAGAGTAACCCGTACAGGGTGATGGCTCCGCTCAGAATAGCCCACACGACGTTTTTCGTGAAATAGCCGATCCCCAAAGTCACCAGCGCAGCGGCCAGCCTTGCCGGATCAAGCTGACCTTCGGTGGCTGCTGGCATCAGAACCAATGGCGAAGCAATGGCGGGAAGAAAACCCACAGCCGTGTAACGCAGGTGGCGCAACACCCATTCAGGGATCGGGCGGTCACCTATCACGCCCAGAAAGATAAAGCGCAGAAAAAAGCTGCCTGCGCCAAGGCCAAGAATGATAACCCAGATGTTGTAGGTCTCAGTCATGGCGCGCTCCTGTTCATCCGGTTTTCAATGGCCGCACCGACGATCATCGCAGCGATCCCTGCCAGCATGATGTTCAGGCTATGGGGCATCCAGATCAGCAATGGTGACACTATCAAAGCCGTCGCAGCAGCACCGACGTGGGCCAATGTGCGCAGGGCGGGGCCGATCATGGCCAGAAAGGTAATAGGAACTGCGAAATCCAGCGCCATGCCGTCGGGTATCGCGTTACCAAGATACGCGCCGAAGAATGTTGCTATATACCAGACAGGCGCCATTGGTGTGGCCACTCCGAATGCAAAGGCAAGCCGTTCGGAAACAGTCCACTCAGGCCTTTTTTCGTATTCCATGGACGACAAGGCGAAAACTTGATCAACAAGGAAATACGCCACAAATGCCCGCTTCCACAGCGGGGCTTTTCCCAGATACGGGGCTAAAGTTGCAGAATACATCGCCATACGCAGGTTCACAGCCAGAGCCGAAGCCAGAACGATGATCGTTGGGCTGTGCTCGGCCATAAGCTGCAACGCGGTGAATTGGGCCGCCCCCGCGATTACGACAACGCTGAAACTGAGAGTTTCAAACACGCTAAGTCCTGCCTCGGTGGCCACAACACCGAAAAGCAGAGCAAAAGGGATCACAACGATATTGAACGGCATGAACTGCCGCACGCCGGACCAGAAGGCTGCTTTAACCGAATTCATCGACGATTTCCGTTATGGTTTGCAGCTTGGTACGCCTCCCCGAAACGTGACGCAATCCGAAACCTGCACTTAGTCAAATGTGCCGGCAATGCGCCCCAATAGCATAAACGCACGCGCCGATCGGGTTTCGCCAAACAGGATCAAATCCTCATCCGTGGCGGTTTCGGCAAACTCGGTAAAGGCAAAGTCGAATTTGCGCAGGAAATGATGCACAGCATCGCGGAAGACTGAGTCCTCTCGCATGCGCGTTGCGATCTGATCGAGTGTTTTACGATCGCGGATGGCACCCAAAGGGGCGATATCCCGCCCGCGTTGACCTTTGGCAAAATTACGCCAGACCTCGACCCGAACCGGCTCAGGGGTCATGTCATCCATATACACCCCGTTGTGGGACAGAAGTGTCAGGATATCTTGTGCAGAGTGAATGAATGGCCCCGTTTTTTCGTTTTTCATGGCCAATTTCATGACCGCAAAGCCAACACGGTCATCTGCCGAGCGCGGAAAGTTGGCCGCTCGGATGAAATCTTCGGTGGACAAGGGGATGTCCGCACGCGAGGACGCGGGCAACAGCAAACTGGGCTGTGTATTTTCCTGAAGGGCGTTTTCGAGGCGGAGGGGAGCTTCGTCGGGACTGGCTGCTTGGGTCCGCGAGGACAGGAAAACCGCCAGCGTTTCGTCGGCCTTTTTCTGGGCTGAAGCGATTTGATTGATTCTCTCGATCAAATCAACATTCGGCTTTTCTGGCGCCTTCGCGGTCTCGAAGGTTTTCAGCTGATGAGACAGTTTTGCAATCCGTTCCGCGTGGCGATCCAGACGATGTGTGAGGGCTCGGTTCTTGACGGATCCATCCACCCAGACCCAGCCCAGCAGGGCTGGAAGCACGGCGATCGCTAAATCCGATACGGCAAACACAAACCCCTGATCTGCCTGAAAAGCATCCACAAAGGATATGCCGATCCAGACAAGCGCCCAACACAGGCCCGCCGCTGCCACTGCGGTTTCAACGGCGGTCCAGCGGTTTTTATCGGAATGTTCACTGTATCGATCCAAGGATCACCCCCTAGCGACGGGTATAGGTGATCAAACGTATTCGATCTTCAAAATCTCGTAAGACCGATCACCGCCCGGCGTACGCACTTCGACACTGTCGCCTTCGTCTTTGCCGATCAAGGCGCGAGCCAAAGGCGATTTGACGTTGAGAAGACGCTTTTCGATGTTCGCTTCGTGCTCGCCAACGATCTGCCAAGTTTTTTCTTCATCAGTGTCTTCGTCAACCAAGGTCACAGTCGCTCCGAACTTGACCGATCCGGACAGCGATTTAGGGTCGATGACGTCAACCAAGCTTAGAACTGCTTCTAGTTCTTTGATGCGGCCTTCGATAAACCCCTGCTTTTCGCGGGCAGAGTGGTATTCGGCGTTCTCTTTCAGATCGCCAAGCTCTCGGGCTTCGGCGATGGCCTGAATTATAGCCGGACGCTCAACGCTTTTGAGATGTTTGAGTTCCACTTCAAGGTTGGCGTGACCCGAGCGGGTCATTGGAATTTTTTCCATTCTGGGCTCGCGTTCTGTCAGATAATCGGGATTTCACTGTTCGTCCCGCTAGGTGACAAAAACATCGGGGGGAATGCAAGCGAAAGCACCGCAAATATGACCGAACGGGGCATAAAAACGCTGAAAATGGCGGGATCGGACAATTTGACGTCGTGTGCCAATTGACGCGATGCAGCATTGGACATTATCCCCAGTCTGGAAAGCAATTATGTTGCGCCACCATCCGGTGGACGAGGGAAGGACAGCCTATGTCGGAAATCGAACGGGAAATGATGGAATATGACGTGGTCATCGTCGGTGCAGGCCCTGCGGGTCTGTCGGCAGCGATCCGTCTGAAGCAATTGGATGCCGACCTGAACGTGGTCGTGCTGGAAAAGGGCTCGGAAGTGGGCGCGCACATTCTGTCGGGTGCTGTATTGGACCCATGTGGGCTTGATGCGTTGATTCCCGACTGGAAAGAAAAAGGCGCTCCGCTGAACACACCGGTGAAAGAAGATAACTTCTACATGCTGGGTGAAGCGGGTCAGATTCGCGTTCCGAACTTCCCGATGCCGCCGCTGATGAATAACCATGGCAACTATATTGTCTCGATGGGTAACGTCTGCCGCTGGATGGCCGAGCAGGCCGAGGAACTGGGCGTCGAGATTTTCCCAGGCATGGCGTGTTCGGAATTGGTCTATGGTGACAATGGCGAAGTCAAAGGTGTGGTCGCTGGTGTCTTTGGTCTGGAAGCCGACGGGTCCATCGGTGAAGGCACCGAGCCTGGTATGGAGCTACACGGCAAGTATGTCTTCCTGTCGGAAGGTGTTCGTGGATCGCTGGCCAAGGAAGTGATCGCGAAATACGATCTGTCCGCTGGCAAAGAGCCTCAGAAATTCGGCGTCGGCATGAAAGAGATCTGGGAGATCGACCCAGCCAAGCACCGCGAAGGTACTGTGACCCACACGATGGGCTGGCCCTTGGGTTCAAACGCGGGCGGCGGATCGTTTGTTTACCACCTCGAGAACAATCAGGTCTACGTCGGCTTCGTGGTTCACCTGAACTACGCAAACCCGCATTTGTTCCCCTACATGGAATTCCAGCGCTTCAAGCATCACCCAATGATCGAAGACTTGCTGAAAGGCGGCAAGCGTATCGCTTACGGTGCCCGTGCGATTTCCGAAGGCGGCTATCAGTCGATGCCCAAGATGGTGGCACCAGGTGTAGCGCTGCTGGGCTGTTCGGTCGGCATGGTCAACGTGCCGCGTATCAAGGGCAACCACAACGCAATGCTTTCGGGTAAAGCGGCGGCCGAAGCGGCGTACAAAGCCATTCAGGATGGTCGCGGTAGCGATGAACTGACCGCCTATGAGGACGAAGTTCGCAATGGCGCGATTGGCAAAGACCTCAAGAAGGTCCGAAACGTCAAACCGATGTGGTCGAAGTGGGGGCTTCTGCCATCGCTTGCTTTGGGCGGTCTGGACATGTGGACCAATACGCTGGGCTTCTCGCTGTTCGGCACGCTGGGGCACGGTAAGACGGATGCCGAGAGTACTGGCAAGGCAGCGGATTACCCTGAAATCGATTATCCGAAACCGGATGGCACCATCAGCTTTGACCGTCTGACAAACGTAAGCTTCGCGATGACAAACCACGAAGAAAGCCAGCCGTGCCATCTGCAACTGGCTGACCCGAATGTGCCGATCAACGTGAACCTGCCGCAATATGCAGAACCCGCGCAGCGCTACTGTCCGGCGGGTGTCTATGAAGTGGTCGAAGAAGAAGGCAAAGACCCGCGTTTTGTGGTGAACTTCCAGAATTGTGTGCACTGCAAGACCTGCGATATCAAAGATCCAAGCCAGAACATCACTTGGGTCACTCCGCAGGGTGGCGATGGGCCGAACTATCCGAATATGTAACAGTTCAAAGCGCGGCTCTTACGCCGCGCTTTTTTCTTCTAGCATGGTTTTAACACA
>CAYVRN010000032.1:0-8002 GCA_964453855.1 uncultured Rhodobacterales bacterium | reverse complement strand
TGGATGACGGCGATCACCAGACCAATGACCACCACATTCCCCCACATCACCGGATAGGTCGCCATGTCAAAGGACTTTCCGATGAAATACGCAAACACCGCCATAACCGCAGCGGTTGCCGGGATCGCTCCGATCACCACACCGGCAATAAGGCTTGCTATCGCGCTGCGTCGGGTTTGATTGAATTTGCGTGTCAGAAAGTGAACGCAAACGTGAATTGGCCCGCCAGCGACCACAACGGCTGCCACCCAAAAGAGCAGGCGGCCAATCAGTGGCAAGGCATCGTATGTACCGAACGGTCCGGTGTAAGTTAGCACACATGCCGCAATGAACAGGCGGATCGCGCTGCGAAATGAACTGTTTCTGAAATAAATTTCACGCATCGTGAATAAAAACTACTGCAATTTCACGAAATTTCCAACAGCTTCGCGAATCCGAAAGTGCGCGACTTGTTGGATTGCGCGAAACTACCCCCGAGGTCCGGAGCGTTTGTCTGTTTTGGCAATGCGTGCGAATTGAGTGAGTGGTGCGCTATTCCGGTCTCACCCCAAGAGAGGGGTGGCAATTTTGGCCACCCCTCATTGCGTTGGGGCAGGGACACGCTAAGTTAAAGAGAAACTCTGACTGAATCGGATTCCTGTTTGTTTTCTCGAATACTGACACTTGCCGCCGCACTTGGGCTGCTTTTGGGGGCCAATCCTGCTTTGGTATCCGCCCAAACCCCAAGTGGGGCCTTTCTTGCTGCCAGACAGGCGGATGCGGCGTTGGATTTCCGCGCGGCGGCGGATTTTTATCTGGACGTGGTTTTCTATGACCCTGACCATTCCCCCAGTCGTCGAGGTGCGGTTGCAGCGCTGCTTGGCGCAGGGGACATGGTCACCGCCGGAGAGCTTGCCCAGGACATGATCGAAAGCCGCGAAGTAGATGCCGCTGGGCTTCTGGCGGCGATCGGTTTGGATGCGCTGGATCGCGATTACGATGCCATCATCGCACTGCTGGAAGAGCCGGACATATCAATCAATCCGCTGACCGACGGGCTGGTTTTGGCTTGGGCCTATCTAGGCGTCGGAGATGCGGATAAGGCACTGGAAAAGTTTGACGAGGTGTCTTCGGAAAACGGTCTGGCGGCTTTTGGTCTGTACCATAAAGCATTGGCTTTGGCATGGATGGGAGATCTGGAAGGCGCTGACGCCGTCTTCGAGGAAGTAGCACGGCAAGGTGTTCAGTCGCGCCGTTCTGCGATTTCGCATGTGCAGGTGCTTAGCCAACTGGGGCTTGAAAGTGATGCGCTTGAGAAACTAACCCGCTTGTTCGGAGCAATTCCGGACGTTGAAATTGCTGAACTGGCGCAGGAACTCGAGGCTGGCAGACCATTGTCCCTAACAACGCTTGCCAGTCCTGCGGATGGAATTGCAGAAGTGTTCTACTCGGTTGCCGAGGCGCTGAGCGCCGATTTCGCGGACCTGACGACGCTTCTATATGTGCGCTTGGCACAAGGGCTTCGCCCTACGGACACCGACACGCAGTTGCTAACGGCTGAAATCCTTGAAAAACTTGGGCGTCGGGACTTGGCGCAAGATGTGTACGCCGAAGTCGCCCCCGGTTCATACGGGTACTTCACTGCTGCGGTCGGCGTGGCAGATGTTCTTCGCAGCCGAGGCGATTACGAAGCCTCGATTGTTCAGCTGTCGTCTTTGATTTCCGACTACGGAGACCGGCCGATGCTGTATGTCACCATGGGCGATGTCTATCGGCAAATGCAGGAATACAACCAGGCCGTGATCAGCTATTCCGAAGCAATCCGGAAAATGGAGCCAAACGATCCACAGCTTTGGTATGTCTATTACGTGCGCGGGATATCCTATGAACGTATCGGGGATTGGCCAAAATCCGATGGCGATTTCCGCCAGTCCCTTGAACTGCAACCGAACCGTCCGCAGGTTCTGAACTATCTCGGGTATTCGTTGGTTGAGCGCAGGGAAAATCTGGATGAAGCGCTGGCCATGATTGAACGTGCAGTCGCCTTGCGCCCGAATAGCGGATATATCGTCGATAGTCTTGGATGGGTTTATTACCGCTTGGGCCGCTTTGAAGACGCCGTTGAGCCTATGGAGCGGGCTACAGAGTTGATGGCGACCGATCCGATCGTCAATGACCATTTAGGCGATGTGTACTGGATGGTCGGACGTTTCCACGAAGCGCGGTTCCAGTGGCAGCGCGCCTTGTCATTTGATCCCGAGGAAGCCGAAGCGGAACGCATCCGCCGAAAGCTTGACGTCGGATTGGATGTGGTTCTGGCCGAAGAGGCCAGCGAAAATGATTGAAGCCTTCGCTCCTGCCAAGGTGAACCTGACGCTGCACGTTACAGGCCAGCGAGATGACGGGTATCACCTGCTGGATTCGCTGGTAGTATTTACAGATTGCGGTGACCGGTTGGTGATCGAAGAGGCTAATGAACTGTCGCTGACGGTGACAGGCCCATATGCGAAAAACCTTGGCGATGATCCTGACAACCTGATCCTGAGGGCTGCACGGATGTTGAGCGGAACGAAAGGTGCGCGGATCACCTTGGAAAAGAATCTGCCGATCGCATCAGGCGTTGGTGGTGGTTCCTCGGACGCTGCAGCTGCCTTGCGTGCGCTCTCGGCATTTTGGTCCGAGCCGTTGCCTGATGCGCCCGAAGCGTTGGGGGCAGATGTGCCTGTGTGCCTGCGCGGTTTTCCCACGCGAATGACAGGAATAGGCGAGACGCTTTCTGACGTTCCTATGTTGCCGCCCTGTTGGCTGGTGCTGGTGAACCCCGGCGTGCAGGTTTCGACCCCCAAGGTATTTGCCGCACTCAAGGACAAGCAAAACAGGGCGATGCCGGTTGACCTGCCAGATTTTGGCAGCACGCATGATTTTGCGGCGTGGCTGAACTGGATGCGTAACGATCTTGAAACGCCTGCCATGCAAGTGCAGCCCGTTGTGGCAACGGTTTTGGCCGCGTTGAAAACACAAAAGGGCTGTCTGTTCGCCCGCATGTCGGGTTCGGGCGCGACCTGTTGGGGATTGTTCGATGATCCGGAAATCGCCCAGCGGGCGGCGGATACCATCGCCGAGCAACGACCGAACTGGTGGTGTCAAGCGACCGAGATCACACCAATCTAGTTGATGCGCGCGACCACGTAATCGGCCAAGCCGGTCAGCATGTCACGGATCGGATGCTCGGGCAAAGACGCCATAGCGGCTTTTGCCTGTGCGACATAGGCCAAGGCGTCCTCGCGGGTTTCGCTTAGGGCGTTGTGTTTGGTCAATAAGCGCAAAGCTTCATCCAAGTCGCCGTCTTCCTGCTTGCCCTTTTCAATGGTCCGCACCCAGAAAGCGCGTTCAATGTCATCCGCTTTGGCAATTGCTTTAATCAACGGCAATGTAAGCTTCCGCTCTCGGAAGTCGTCGCCAATGTTTTTGCCGGTCGCCTTCGTGTCGCCCTCGTAATCCAGAAGGTCATCAACGATCTGGAACGCTATACCTAGCTTGTCGCCGTAGTCGAACAAAGCCTCAACGTCCGCCTCGTCCGCACCGGCGATCACGCCGCCCACTTCTGTCGCTGCCGAAAATAGCGCGGCGGTTTTTCCGCGCACGACTTGAAGATAAACGCTTTCATCGGTCGCCAAGTCCTGCGCGGCTGTCAGTTGCAGAACTTCGCCCTCGGCGATTGTGGCCGAGGCGTTGGCCAGAATGTCCAGAACCCGCAGACTGCCGGTTTCAACCATCAGCTGGAAGCTGCGCGAAAACAGATAGTCGCCAACTAAAACGCTGGATTTGTTGTCCCACAGCAAGTTTGCTGTCGGTCTTCCCCGTCGTTGCCCGCTTTCGTCAACCACGTCATCGTGCAACAGGGTGGCTGTGTGAATGAACTCGACCGTTGCAGCCAGATGCACGTGATACGGGCCTTCGTATCCGCACAACCGCGCGGCGGCCAAGGTTAGCATCGGACGCAGACGCTTGCCGCCGGCCTCGACCAGATGGCGCGTAACTTCGGGAATGCGCGGCGCATGCTTCGAGGCCATGCGCTCGGCGATCAGCGCATTCACGGCCATCATGTCATCGCTAAGAAACGCGGCCAAAGCCTCGTGCGGTTTGGTTGTGAGATCACGCACTGTTGTCATATCCCTGTAATGACCCTCTCGACTGTTGGTGCAACAGCCATTATTTCGGACCTATGCATGAGATCCTAAGAACAACAGACCCAGTAACCATTTCCCATGCCCAAGCGGTACTTAAGGGCGAGGGTATAGACTGCTTTGAAATGGACGTAAATATGAGCGTTCTCGAAGGGTCTATCGGCATATTGCCGCGCCGCCTGCTGGTGCGCCATTGCGATTATCTGGCCGCAGAGCGGGCCCTGATCGACAACGGGATCGACCTGACGTGAGCGATGGACAGGGCACCACACTCGATGAATTTCTGGGGGGACAGATTGCAGTTGAGCAACCCCGCATCGGATACCGTGCAGGCGTCGATCCGGTACTGTTGGCTGGAGCTGTTCCAGCGAAAGCAGGTCAGTCGGTGTTGGAATTGGGGTGCGGTGTGGGTGTGGCCAGCCTGTGTTTGGGGCGACGTGTGCATGGGCTGCACTTGTTCGGGGTCGAGCGTCAGGAAAGCTATGCGGCCCTTGCCCGTGATAACGCCTTGCGCAACGAAGTAGAGTTTCACGTTGAAACGGGTGATTTGGAACATCTGCCGGATACTCTGCGCAGCCGTAGCTTCGATCATGTGATTGCAAACCCTCCGTATTTCAAGCGGGATCGATCCCAAGCGGCCATCGATGAAGGCCGAGAAATCGCGATGGGCGAGGATACCCCGCTGGATATCTGGGTCAAAACAGCCGCCAAGCGACTGGCTTTGAAAGGTACGGCAACCTTCATTCATCGCGCTGAACGACTGCCTGATTTGCTGCACAGTGTGACGCGCTACCTTGGGTCCGTGCAGGTTCTGCCGCTGGTTCCCCGCGAAGGGCGCGATGCGCGGTTGATTCTGTTGCGCGCGAGAAAAGGCGGAAAAGCCTCGTTCCGGTTACATGACTCCTTGACTGTTCATCGGGGCAAGCAGCATGACCGCGACCAAGACGATTATACCCCAGCAATAAAGGCCTGTTTGCGTGATGGTCAGACGTTGCCGTTTCCCGATTAGATAAGCGAAATTTTGCATCCCCATAATGAATTCTGAATCAATTTGGTGACAGATCGAAAAATCTGTGCTGCAATTGAGCTCCGCATTCATTTGAGAGGAGACTAATAATGAGCTTGAGTTCACACTTGGAAGAACTGAAGAAGAAACACGCAACTCTCTCAGATAAGGTTGAAGTGGCCCAACGATCCCCGGGTACAAACGCCTATGAAATCTCGGAACTCAAGAAACAGAAGCTTCGCCTGAAAGAAGAAATCGAACGGCTATCCGCCGGTTGACCCCCTAAGGCTGGCGTGTGCGGCGATGGCCGCACCGCCGGTAATCAGGAGTGCCGCAAGGCCCAGTGACCAACTGGCCGTTGCGATTCCAACTGCGACTAAAACCAGCGTCGACAACAAGGGCGCGGCATAGGACAAGACGCCCAAAAGCTGGATGTCCCCTTTTTTTACGCCCACATCCCAAACAAAAAACGCCAGCCCAACCGGCCCCAGCCCCAGCGCCACGATTGAGGCCCAGCCAAGGGTGCTGTCTGGGAAAAGTGTTTCTTCGAACGCCATGTGCGCAACCCCTGAAAGCACGGTGGTCGCTAGACAATAGATCGTGACTGCCTCTGTCGGGGCAGAGCCCAATTTTCGGCTAAGCACGGAATAGCCGGACCAAGTGAACGCACAGGCGAAGGCGATCAGATACCCGGGCAGGTATTCGATTTCAAAGCCCGACTCACCGCCCGAGATAATCAAAGCGGCCCCGGCAAACCCCAACAAACCGCCCAACAAATGTCCTGCTTTCAGGCTTTCGCCGGGTAATAACCCTGAGAGCAATACGATAAGCAGGGGCCAGAGGTAGGCGATCAACCCTGCTTCGGCAGCGGGGGCCAGACGTAAGGCGCTGAAATACAGGGCGTGATAGCCCATAAGTCCGACTGTGCCGAATGCATAAACCCGCCAAGATACATGGCGAAGCGTCGACAACTTGCCGGTCCAAAGCGTCCAGCCAAAACCGATGACGGTGGCGATGGCGAAACAAAGTGTATTCAACAAAAACGGAGGTGCTGGCGCGGTTCCGACGGTGAACAATGCCAACAAAGCCCAAAGCAGGATTGCGACAAATCCGATGGCGGTGGCTGTTTTTGGGCTCATAGTAGTGCTCCTTCGGGATTCGCCCACAGAGCCCGAAATTTCCCACTTAGCAAGCAAAAAGGGCCAGTCGCTGTGACCGGCCCTTTGGAAATCATGTGCTTCGTTTTAGACGAAGAACTGCGCACCGTTGGCCGAGATGGTCGAGCCGTTGATGAAGCCCGAATCGTCAGATGCTAGGAATGCAACGCAACGTGCGATCTCTTCCGGCTCACCCAAACGACCGGCTGGGATCTGTGCGATGATTGATTCACGCACTTTTTCAGGAACGGCCATAACCATGTCGGTGCCAATGTAGCCCGGGCAAATAGCGTTGGCGGTGATGCCTGCGCGTGCGCCTTCTTGGGCCAGCGATTTGACGATCCCCAGATCGCCCGCTTTGGTTGCGGCATAGTTCACTTGCGCGAACTGGCCTTTCTGACCGTTGATCGAGCTGATGACGATCACGCGGCCGAACTTGCGTTCGCGCATGCCGGGCCAGATCGGGTGAACTGTGTTGAACACGCCGGTCAGGTTGGTGTCGATAACGTCTTTCCACTGCTGCGGGGTCATTTTGTGGAACGGAGCGTCGCGGGTGATGCCTGCGTTGGCAACAACGACATCGATCGGGCCAACTTCGGCTTCGACTTTGGCGATGCCTGCGGCGCTTTCTTCGTAGTCGGCGACGTTCCATTTGTAGGTTTTGATCCCGGTTTCAGCGGTAAAGGCCGCCGCTGCTTCGTCATTGCCCGCATAGGTCGCGGCCACTTCGTAGCCTTTGGATTTCAGTTCTTTCGAGATGGCCGCGCCGATGCCGCGCGATCCACCAGTGACGAGTGCAACTCTTGCCATGATACTCTCCGATCTAGTCATGTTCGCTTGGTAACTCTGTTACCTAATGATTATGGTTTCCGCAATATTATTGCGCGGCCATTTTGCCGCACTGCAGAAATATTTTGGATATTGAATATAAAAAGGGGCGCCGAAGCGCCCCGTTTGTTTCTGATTATGGACGCTCGAGGCACATGGCCACGCCCATACCGCCGCCGATGCAAAGAGTCGCTAGACCCTTTTTCGCATTCGAGCGTTTCATTTCGAACAGCAGCGTGTTCAAGATGCGCGCGCCAGAGGCGCCGATCGGGTGACCAATTGCGATTGCGCCACCGTTGACGTTCACTTTCGACGGATCCCAGCCCATGTCTTTGTTCACGGCGCAAGCCTGAGCCGCGAAGGCTTCGTTGGCTTCGATCAGGTCCAGATCCTCGGCTTTCCAGCCGGCTTTGTCCAAAGCTTTGCGCGATGCGTAGATTGGGCCAACGCCCATGATTTTCGGGTCCAGGCCTGCGGTCGCGTATGAAGCGATACGAGCCAGCGGTTCCAGACCGCGCTTTTCTGCTTCGTCCGCGCTCATCAACAATGCGCCAGCTGCGCCATCATTCAGGCCCGAGGCGTTTGCTGCTGTCACCGAACCATCTTTGGTGAAGGCCGGGCGTAGCTTTTGCATGGCTTCCATGGTTGCGCCGTGGCGGATGTACTCGTCAGCGTCTACTACAATGTCACCCTTGCGGGTTTTCACGATAAACGGGGTGATTTCGTCGGCGAACTTCCCAGCTTTCTGAGCCGCTTCAGCCTTGTTTTGCGAGGCAACAGCGAATTCATCCTGCATGTCACGGCTGATCTGCCACTGGTTGGCCACGTTTTCGGCGGTTTGGCCC
>CAYVRN010000031.1:0-32580 GCA_964453855.1 uncultured Rhodobacterales bacterium | reverse complement strand
TTCCGTGCACAGATCGTGGAGCTTCGGGAAGGTAGGATAGCGAAAGCAAGGATTCCGACAGCCCGGCCAGACCACCGCAGATATCGACAGGTAGAGGGGTAATCTTCCCCTCTTGGCAGAAGATCCACGACCAACCGGCGGGCCCGCCACCTTTAGCGATCAGAAATTAAGCGATACCCCTGCCGGAGATGTTCCGAGCGGGGTCATTGTGATGGGTGGAAACCACCCATCCTACGGGTTTTGTGGGGCAATCGTGATGGGGTATAACCCCATCCTACATGCGCCCATCACCTCTCCGCCAACCGTTTCACCCATGCCATTTGCCGTGGCAAGCACACCCGCCGTAGATCATACTCGGCCACCGCCTTGGCCCGTGCTGCTTTCCCCAATGCCTCTCGCATCTGGGGATCGTCCAATACCGCATTGACCTCGCGCACCAAAGCGTTGCCGTCAAAGAAATCAAACAGCCGCGCAGTTTCGCCATGGGTCAGAACCTCGGCAACAGGGGCTGTATCGCTGGCAATGATCGCACCCTGCACCGACATGGTCTCAATCACGCTCCACGATAGAACAAACGGATAGGTCAGATAGATATGCGCGCGGCTGACCTGTAGCATGGCGATGAACTGATCATAGGGGATGCGCCCCAGAAAATGCACCCGCGCCCAGTCTTCATCCGAGATCTGATCGCGCACCTCGTCGATATAGATCTGCTTCCACGTTTTCCCCGCTGGGGCTTTGGCGCCATAGCTGGTGCCATCGCCGCCGGTGATCAGAAACTGTGCGTTCGGGCGGGTGCGCAGCAATTCGGGCAGGGCACGCATAAAGACATGATAACCGCGATAGGGTTCCAGATTGCGGTTCACAAAGGTCACCACTTCGTCATCGCGGGTCAGGGTGGTGCCGTTCTCAAGTTGAAAGACCGCCTGAGCGTTGGGCTTCAAGCTATCGGTGTCCACGCCGTCATGGGTTACAGTGATCAGCTTGCGCCATTCCTCGGGAAAGGTGCTGGCCTGATACTTGGTCGGGCTGATCGCCGCATCGCAAAGCGGCAGGTGCATCATCATGTTGATGTTCTTCATCCGTATCCGCAGCACATCGGCCTCGGCGTCTTTGACCGGAAACTCGGGGTCAAAGCCCAGATGGGGATAGTCGGCGTGGTGGTAAAGCTCGGTATACAAACCCAGTTTCGCCTTGGGCCAGACGTCTTTCAGAAACAGGCTTTCGCCCCACCCCGGATGGGCAATGATGATGTCGGGGGTAAATCCCGCATCCCGCAGTTTGCGGGCGGCTTGCCAGCAATAGTCGGCGCGCTTCACCTTGGTGTCCATGTCGATCAGCCATGTATGAACGTCTTTGCCGGTGGCTGCTTTGATTGCGTAGGGCAGAATGGTGACGCCGTTCCATTGGGTTTTTTTCTGAACACGCGGGGTTAAAGCCACCACGCGATGCCCTTGGGCCGCCAAAGCGCGGGACAGGTGTTTGAACTGGCCGGGGAAATTCTGGTGGATAAAAAGGAAATTCATGTGTTCGAAACCGGTTTGTTTCGGCAAGCATAGCCTTGAAACCGCGGTTTCGCCAACACGCCAGTGCAGGATTCCCCCGCATTCCTCTGGACCCCGACGCTTGCAGCCCTTATCACCCTGCCCGAAGCCCTATTTGCACCGATAAAAGAGACCGCCCATGTCGCGCTATTCCGCAAGTGAAATCGAAGCCAAGTGGCAGGAAGCCTGGGACAAGGCTGATGCCTTCAAGGCTGTCCGCTCGGACGACAAACCGAAGTACTACGTGCTTGAGATGTTCCCATATCCATCGGGCAAGCTGCACATGGGGCATGTGCGCAATTATACGATGGGCGACGTGATCGCGCGGTATAAGATTTCCACAGGCCACAACGTGCTGCACCCGATGGGGTTTGATGCCTTCGGCATGCCAGCGGAAAACGCGGCGATGGCCAGTGGCGGGCATCCCAAAGATTGGACCTATTCCAACATCGACACGATGGTCGAGCAGATGAAGCCGCTCGGCCTGTCGCTGGACTGGAGCCGTATGTTCGCCACCTGTGACCCTGAATACTATGGCCAACAGCAGGCGCTGTTCCTTGATTTCCTTGAGAAAGGATTGGTCTATCGCAAGAACGCCGTGGTGAACTGGGATCCGGTCGACATGACCGTTCTAGCGAACGAGCAGGTTGAAAACGGTCGGGGCTGGCGGTCTGGTGCGTTGGTGGAACGTAAAGAGCTGACCCAATGGTTCTTTAAGATCTCGGACTATTCCGAAGAGCTTCTTAGCGCCTTGGACACGCTGGAAAACTGGCCCGCCAAGGTGCGTCTGATGCAGGAAAACTGGATCGGCAAGTCGCGTGGCTTGCAGTTCAGTTTTGAGCGCACGGATGGTGGCGAGCCGATCACCGTTTACACCACCCGCCCCGACACTCTGATGGGTGCGTCTTTTGTCGGTATCTCGCCGGATCACCCGATTGCGAAAGCTTTGGAGGCCGATAACCCCGAGATCGCGGCTTTCGTGGCCGAGTGCCGAAAAGGCGGCACCACCGAGGAAGCGATCGAGACCGGCGAAAAGCTGGGCTTTGACACGGGCATCAAGGTAAAACACCCGCTGAACCCTGATTGGGAACTGCCGGTCTGGATCGCCAACTTCATCCTGATGGACTACGGCACCGGCGCGATTTTCGCCTGTCCGGCGCATGATCAACGCGATTTGGATTTCTGCCGCAAGTATGACTTGCCGGTAATTGATACGTTCTTTGCGTTAAATGATCCGAAACCGGTTGAAAACGAAGCCTTTGTGCCACCGAAGACAGAGAAAGTGAAATGGATCAACCATTTCGCCGGTCTGGATGAGGCCACAGGCGAAGAAGCCATCAATGCCACCGTCGATTTCGCGGAAAAGGCGGGCTGGGGTGAAGGTGTCACCAAGTACCGTCTGCGCGACTGGGGTCTTTCCCGCCAGCGCTATTGGGGCTGCCCGATTCCGGTTGTGCATTGCCCCGACTGTGGCGTGGTGCCGGAAAAGAAAGAGAACCTGCCGATCCAGCTGCCCTATGACGAAGGCGGCAAGGCGATTGACTTCTCGGTTCCCGGCAACCCACTGGACCGTCACCCGTCGTGGCGCGATTGCGCGTGCCCGTCCTGCGGCAAGCCTGCGCAGCGTGAAACCGATACGATGGACACGTTCGTGGATTCGTCGTGGTACTTCGCCCGCTTCACCGCGCCGCGTGCCACCACCCCGACCGACATGGCCGAGGCGGAATACTGGATGAACGTCGATCAGTATATCGGGGGCATCGAACACGCGATCCTGCACCTGCTTTATTCGCGCTTCTTCGCCCGTGCGATGCAGATCACCGGCCACCTGCCTGAAAAAGCCAGCGAGCCGTTTGATGCATTGTTCACCCAAGGCATGGTGACCCACGCGATTTACAAAAACGCCGAGCGGACAGATGAAAACGGCCGCACGATCTATCACTACCCTGCGGAAGTGGAAGAACGTGACGGCGGCGTATTCGTCAAAGATACCGGCGAGAAGGTCGAGGTCATCCCCTCTGCCAAAATGTCGAAGTCGAAAAACAACGTGGTTGATCCCTTGGCGATCATCAGCAGCTACGGCGCCGACACCGCCCGCTGGTTTGTGCTGTCCGACTCGCCTCCTGAGCGTGACGTGGAATGGACCGCATCAGGTGCAGAAGCCGCAGCCAAGCATCTGGCGCGCGTTTACCGCATCTGCGCTGAAATTGCCGAAAGCGATGTGGCAGCGAACGATCAGGACCAAGCCTTGTTGCGCGACATGCATAAAGCGATCCACGACGTGACCGGCGGTGTTGAAAGCTTTGGCTTCAACGCCTCGATCGCCAAGCTTTACGGCTTCACCAATGCGCTTCAGAAATCCAAGGCGGGGACCGCTGCGAAGAAAGAAGCTGCCAAGGCGCTTGCACAACTGATGTCTCCGATGACCCCGCACTTGTCCGAGGAAATCTGGGCCAAGCTGGGCAGCGAAGGTTTGATCCTGAACGCCCCTTGGCCTGTGGCGGACGAAAAGATGCTGGTCGACGATAACGTCACCCTACCGATTCAGATCAACGGCAAACGCCGCGCGGAAATCAGCGTTCCCAAGGACATGCCGAAGGAAGAGGTTGAAAAGATAGTTCTGGCACACGAAGCTGTTGTCAGGGCGCTTGATGGGGGACAGCCCAAGAAACTTATCGTCGTCCCCGGACGGATTGTGAATGTGGTCGTATAACCGACGGAACTTTATGCTAGCGACCGTAGCCCTTGCGGGCTGCGGATTTACGCCCATCTACGGAACGGGTGGCGCGGGGCGTGCGTTGCAGAACCGCGTTCTGGTAGAAAGCCCTGAAACCGCAGAAACCTATGTGTTGGTCCGCTATCTTGAGCAACGCTTTGGGCAGCCCGACCCTGCCGCATACGGTCTCAGTTATTCGCTGACCAGCAGCCAGCAGGGGCTGGCGGTCACAGCGGCTCAGGTGATCGAACGCTACAATGTTCTGGGTGAACTGACCTTTGCCCTGCGCGATCTGACGGACAATTCTATTGTAACCTCGGGCAAGGTGTCGGGCATGACCGGCTATTCTGCGACCGGTACCACAATCGCCACCCGTGCGGCCCGCCGCGACGCCGAGGAACGGCTCGCCTTTTTGCTGGCCGACCGCATGATCGACCAAATCATCCTGACCTTCCCCGAGGATGGCGTATGAAGCTTGGCAGCCGCGACGCTCCGGCCTATTTCGCCAAGCCCGATCCGGCCAAGACCGGTCTGCTGATTTACGGCGGAGATGCCATGCGCGTGGCCCTTCGGCGGCAAGAGGTGATCAAGGCGCTGATCGGTCCACAAGGGGAAGAGGAAATGCGTCTGTCGCGCATTCCGGCCAGTGAGTTGCGGAAAGACCCCGCAATGCTTCTGGACGCGATCAAAGCCGTCAGTTTTTTTCCCGGACCCCGTGTCGCCTTTGTCGAGGATGCGACGGATACTGTTGCAGACACTGTAAAGGTCGCGCTGGACGATTGGCGGGATGGCGACGCTCAGGTGATCGTGACAGCCGGTCAGTTGAAAGCTACATCAAAGCTGCGAAAGCTGTTCGAAGGGCACCGGAATGCCTATGCCGTGGGCATTTACGACGATCCGCCTTCGCGTGCCGAGATCGAGGCGACTTTGGCTGGTGCCGGTTTGACCAATATTTCACAAGAGGCGATGACCGACTTGAACGCTTTGGCCCGCATGCTGGACCCCGGTGATTTCCGTCAGACGATGGAAAAGCTGGGCCTGTATAAGCTGGGCGATGACACTGCAGTGTCGTCCGAAGACGTGCTGGCCTGTGCGCCCGCTTCGACCGAAGCCGAGCTTGACGATATCCTGAACGTCGTTGCCGAAGGCCGTTCGGCTGAAATCGGACCGCTCATGATCAAACTGACCGCGCAGGGCACGCAGGCGGTGGGCTTGATCATTCAGGCGATGCGCCATTTTCGGGCGCTTCATATGGCAGCGGCACATCCAAACGGGGCTTCGGCGGGGATTGCTGCTATGCGCCCGCCCATTTTCGGCCCACGCCGCGACAGGATGCAACGTCAGGCGCAGCAATGGGGGGTACAGCGGTTGGAAACAGCAATCAGTGCTTTGACCGATACCGACCTTCAGCTACGCTCGGCCGGACAAACAGCCCCTGCGATGGCCTTGGTCGAACGGGTGTTGATAAAACTGGCGATGTTAGGAAAAAGATAGATGTATCAGGCAATTGGATATGCGTTAACGCGGGCCTTCCGTATGTATTGGGCGCTTGAAGAACTGGGTGTGGAATACGAATATATCAACCACAAACCTGCCAGCGCTGAAATGAAAGCGGTCAATCCTTCGGGTAAGGTGCCTGCATTGAAGGTCGGTGATGTGCTCTTGACCGACAGCTGTGCGATCATGACCTATCTGGCCGACAAGCATGGCGAACTGACATATCCTGCGGGTACATTGGAACGCGCCCGTCAGGATGCCTTGATGCACCAGATCAATGATGAAATGGACGCGGTTCTGTGGACTGCTGCGCGACATACCTTTGTGCTGCCCGAAGACAAGCGCGTGCCCGAGGTCAAAGACAGTCTGCGGTGGGAGTTCGAACGGAATTGCGAGCGGATTGCCGACGCCCTTCAGGGCGAGTTTTTGATGGGCGACAAGATGACAGTTGCCGACATCCTACTGGCGCATTGCCTGAACTGGGCTACCAACGCCAAATTCAACATTCCCCGCAAAGAGCTTCTGGACTATCGCAAACGCATGATCAGCCGCCCCGCGTTCCAGCGTGTTCTGGCTTTGGAAGCAAAGGGTTAACCCATGTATCAGGTCGTCGGACATCTCGCCAGCCGCGCGTTTCGTGTGTTCTGGGCGCTTGAGGAACTGGGTGTACCCTATGAGAACCTGAACGAAGTGGCGCATTCCGATCGCGTGAAGGCGCTGAACCCGTCGGGCAAAATTCCGGTGTTGATTGACGGCGAAACGGCGCTGACTGACAGCGCGGCGATCATGAGCTTTTTGGCTGACAAGCACGGCGGGCTGACCTATCCGGCAGGCAGCCATGAACGGGCGCGGCAGGATGCGTTCTTGCACCGGATCAACGACGAAATGGACGCGGTTTTGTGGACGGCCACACGCCACGCCAAGTACCTGCCCGAAGATCAGCGTGTGCCCGCAGTGACCCCCAGCCTGAAGTGGGAGTTCGAGCGCAACGCAAACCGGATGGCCGACGATCTGACGGGTGAATTTCTGATGGGCGATCAGATGACGGTGCCCGATATCCTGCTGGCGCACTGTCTGCTCTGGGCGAAAAAGGCCGAGTTCCCGATCCCGCGGCAAGAACTGTTGGACTATCTGAACCGCATGACAGCACGCGATGCGTTCAAGCGCGTGATGGCGATCGGTTCTTAAGGTCGAGCAGATAGGCGGCGGCGGACCTTCCTGCCAGTTTTCCCGTTGCCAGACAGGCGGTCAGAAGATACCCGCCTGTTGGCGCCTCCCAATCCAGCATTTCGCCTGCTGCGAACCAGCCCGGTCTTGCCTTCAGCATAAGACCATCATCCAGCGCCTCAAACCGCAGGCCGCCTGCGGTCGAGATCGCTTCGTCCATTGGTCGCGGCCCTTGCAGCGGGACGGGCAGGTTTTTCAGGATATGCGACGGATCGTCGGGCAGGGGACGGGCGCATTCATTGAGCAGTGCCAGCTTCACGGGGTCAAGCCTCAGCGCCTTGCGCAGCTTGTTCGACAGACTGTCCTTGCGATTGGATTTGGCCAGTTTGGCGCGGATTTGATCCTCGGTTAGGTCCGGCAATAGGTCCAAGGTCAGCGCCGCCCCTTCGCGCAATTCGCGGGACACGGCGTAGATGCCGCCGCCCTCGACCCCTTTGGCCGACAGGACAAATTCGGCTTGGATCTGAGCATTGCCTGCCTTCAGGATCACCGCCTTCACAGGCTGTCCAAAGTGTTTCGCCATATGCGGCGACCAATCCACCAGAAACCCCATGTTGGCGGGTTTGAACGGGGCGATTTGACCAGCATCCAGATGCGATGCCCATGCGCCATCCGATCCCAGCCGCGCCCAGCTTGCACCACCACAGGCCATCACCGTAGCAGGGGCGTCGATGGAGGTTTGCCCTTGCGGGGTGTCAAAAAAGCTGCCCCCAATCCAGCAGTGACGGGTCAGGATTGTGACACCCAGCTTGTCCAACTCTGCCAGCCAAGCCCGCAACAGCGGCGAGGCTTTCATCACCGTTGGAAACACCCGCCCGCTGGAACCGGTGAACATGGCCTGCCCCAAGCTCTCGGCCCAATTGATCGCCTCTTGCGGGCCAAAGCTGCGAAGGGCGGATTCCAGTACAGGGGGGCAATCGGGATAGTTTGCTAGGAACGGATCAAGCGGTTCGTTCTTTGTCAGGTTCAGCCCCGACTTGCCCGCCATCAGAAATTTGCGCCCGACCGAAGGTTTGGCCTCGCAGACGGTCACGTCATAGCCCGCGCGGGCCAGTTCCCCCGCCGCCATCAGCCCTGCCGGACCTGCGCCTATGACCAAAGCATCTGCCATAATCACCCCTTGTCAGATGATCCCGTTGTGCCATCCTTTGATGGTGAACAACAGACAAGATGCAATGTCCGATCCGATCTGCCCCCTGTGCCAGCGCCCGATCCCGCCCGAGGCGAAACAAAGCCTGCACCATCTGATACCGAAGCTGAAAGGCGGCAAGGGTGGTCCGGTGGTGTTGTTGCACCAGATATGTCACAACGAAATCCACGCCACCCTGACCGAAGCTGAACTGGCACGGGACTACAACACGCCCGAAGCCCTGCGGACTCATCCGAGGTTAGAGAAATTCATTGCATGGGTCGGGAAGCGGCCCCCAACGTTTCATTCGAAAACGCCGGGGAAAAGAAGGAATAGATGACATGATAAACATCGCGCATACCGTCAAAGATATGATCTCGGGCATGACGCCAGTGCTTTTGCCCGAATGTTTCGTGTTTGCCACCGTTACCGACAAAGACCTTGCCAACCGCCTTTTGCCTAAAGCGCGGGCAAGTTTTCACGAGGCCGAGGGGCTATCTCTGATCCTGCCTGTTGATCTTGCTGATTCGAGCGGCGCTCAAACCAGTCCGCCGATGCGGTGTATCACACTGAACGTCTATTCGTCGCTTGAAGGTGTCGGGCTGACGGCAGCCGTTGCTTCTGCTTTGGCGGAAAGGGGCATCCCTTGCAATATGGTTGCCGGCTATCACCATGATCATGTGTTCGTGCCCGAAGATCAGGCGGATACAGCGCTTAAGGTTCTGCTTGGGCTACAGGGGTGACACATAGCGGATCAAGCGCCGCGACACATCCCCTTGATCCCCGCCGCGATCTCGGGCTTGGCGGCCAGCACGTCGGCGCAAAGATCGCGGGCGCTTGTCATTAAGTCATCGGGTTCGACGATCCGGTCGACCAATCCGAAGGTGTGGGCTTCGGTGGCAGTAATTTTCTGCCCCGCCATCAGGATCAGTTTGGCGCGGGACGGGCCGACAAGGGCCGCCAGACGCGCTGGATCAGAGGGCTGGGGTAAATATCCCAGTTTCATCACGGGGTAAAAGAACTTGGCCGTAGGAACAGCAATCCGCAGATCGCACGCCAACGCCATGCCGTTCGCACCGCCCGCAAGCGTTCCGTTCATCGCCGCAATGGTCAGGCCGGGCAAGGCCGCGATTGCGCCGGACAGACGTTCCCATACGCCGTCGGTGGCCAGACCTGCCTTGGCGGCCTCAAGATCAGCGCCTGCGGAAAACACCTTGCCGGTGCCGGTCAGGATCAGGGCGCGGGCGGATTGCGCATCCTCGGCGATGTCGGACAAACGCTCGAGCATCGCCTTGGTCAGCGAATTGGCTTTGTCCGGACGGTTGATGGTCACCACCCAAAGCCCGTCGTCCGATTTTTCCAGCAAAATTTCTGCGTTTGTCATATCCGATCCCCTTTCGGGTGTATGTGCCTCTGATCCATGGGGAAAATCAAGCTAGGTCAGGTATTCTATACCTTTCGATTGTCTGGTCACTTGCCGTCATCTCGGATAGTTTCGCAGTTGAAAAGCAGGAGGGCCCTTTATGGGGGAACAGATCGCAGAATTCATTCTGGCCATAGCCGACAGTTTCAAGGGGACAGGCGTTCCGGGCTATGTGGCCTTTGTCCAACTCTCGTTTCTTGTGCTGTGTCTGATCGGTGTCACCGTCGGCTGGCGCCGCAAGCTTGAGTATGTGGGCACACTGTCGACTATGCTCAAAAGTGTTGATGGGGGTCTGACATCCGAAGTTCTTTCTGAAATCAACCCGTTTTTGCTTAGAAAACAAGGTAATCACTTCGTAGCCCGTCAAAAACGGACCTGGTCAAACTTTTGCGAAAGCCTTGTGGAAATGGACGGCAAAGGTGCGAAGCTGTCTGCTTTGGTGTCGCCGCGGGATAGTCTGAGCCGCGACGGTCTACATCTGGGTCATGGGTTGTGGAAACATGTGCCGGGGCTGTTTGTATCAACCGGACTGGTGCTGACCTTTTTGGGTCTGATCGCGGCGCTGCGGGAATCAGGGCATACGATTTTGTTGGCAGGGGATGATCCGAAACTGCTGCAACAATCTCTTTCCGATCTGCTGAAAATCGCTTCGGCCAAGTTCATCATGTCACTGACAGGGCTGATGGCATCGATCCTGTTGGGATTCTATCTGAACTATCTGGACGACCGCGCCAACAAAGCGCTGGCTGAGCTGAACGGGCTTGTGGAATCGCGCGTCAATCTGGCGTCGCCGGAAATGACCTTGGCCAATATATTGGGCGTGTTGCGGTCTGCTCATGGGGAACCGGGCGGGTTCAAGTCGCAAAACAGCAGTAGGGATACATAGAACCAACATGTTCCGTCGCACCCAACATGTTCAAGAGGAAGAGGGCGAAAGCATTTTCGTCTCGATGACCGATTTGACGGTCAGCATGTTGATGATTGTTATTGTTTTGCTGGGGTTCTTCGCATCGCAGATGAAAGACGTGCGCACGATTGAAGAGCTTGAGCGGACGAAAATCGAATTGGATGACACGCTTGATAACCTTTCGGATTCCCAGTCTGACCTGATACAGGCAAAAGCTGAAATAGTGCGGCTTGAAGAATTGCTTGAAGTTGCGTCACGCGAGCGAACCGAGGCGCGCGTTCTGGCCGAAGAACGGGCCATTGAAATAGCACAAACACAAGCGGCCTTGGCCGAAACACGCCCCTTGGCCGAGCAATTGCGGACGACCCTGAATGAAAGCCGCGCGGAAGCAACCGAATTGCGGGCGACGTTAGAGCGGCGGGATACATTGATATTCGAAAAGTCGGCCGAAATTACGCGCCTGAATAGCGTCGAAGCGCAGCTGCGCCGCGATATCAGCGATCTGGTCGATCTGACCGAGGCGCAGGCCGACCGGATCATCGACTTGCAGGGTGATCTGGATGAATCTCTTGCGGCTTTAGAGGTCAGTCGGTCAAACCATGCCGACACCCGATCCGCGCTTGAGCTGGCCGAAGTCGAGCGCGACGCGTTGGAAAGCCAACTGTCCGACGCAGCGGTTTTAACGGCTGATCTGCAAAGCCAAATCGCTGTGTTAGAGGTAGATTTGCGTGGTTCAGAAGATCAGGTGACGACCTTGACGATTCAGCTAGAGCAAGCGAATGCCGAGGTACAGGACAGGGAAACCACGATTGCCGCGCTAGAGAATGAGCTGGAGCAGCGGCAGTCTGATATTGCTGGTCTGGAGTCGACCTTGGAAAATCGCGATGCCACGATATCCGGGCTTCGTTCCGAAATAGCCGCGTCCGAGGCAGACAAGGCGGTGCTTGAAGACACCGTCGCGCGTCTAAAGGCGGAACTGACGGCGATGACGTCCTCTCGATCTGAAATCAGCAGCCAATCCCGCGAGCTTGAAGAACAGTTGGCCGCAGCCCAAGCACTTGTCGCGTCAAAGGACCAGAAAATTGTCGACCTGACTCAAGACTTGGAAAACGTGAAACGTGAAAACGGGACCTTGCAGACAGACCTGTCGGATGCGGGGCAACGGGTTCAAAGCGCGACCGAGCAGATGGATCGCCTGACAGCCGAACTTGAGGAAAAGTCAGCAGAGATTATCGGGCAAACCGCTGCGATCAATCGTTTGAGGCTTCAAGTTGAAACGCTGAATGCCGACAAGACCAAGCTTGCGGCGGACCTAGAGACAAGCAAGGCACAATCAGATGACTTGCGTGCGGCTTTGGCAACAACCGAGGCGTCTCTGAATGTGGCGGTTCAAGCAAGAGACACATTCCAAGCAACGTTGCAGACGCGCCAGTTGGAACTTGAAGACGTGATGCGTGATCTGGAGTCTAGCCAAATATCTGCCACTGATGCAGAGCAACAGGTTGCCAAATTGACGGATGAAAAGGCAGCAGTGCTAGCCCAGCTGGAAATGGTCTCAGAAGAGCGCGACACCCTGATTGCGCAAATTGAAGGGTTGACGGCAAAGAACGCCGAGCTGGTCAGCGAGCTGGCTGGCAAAATTTCCGAGCAGGAAGCATTGTCGATTCAGTTGGGGTCGACTTTGGAAGAGCGTGAGAAACTTCAAGCGCTTGTAACTGACTTACAAGCGCAATCAGAAGATCTGAGTGACTCGCTTGTTGTTAGTAAAAATGTTTCTGAAGAGCGTCGCTTGCAGTTGCTTCTTGCGCAGAACTCTAAGCGCTCGCTGGATTCCAGTGTGCGGGCGGCAAATGCCGGATTGCGGGCGCGGGATGCGGAAATTGCTAATTTGAATGCGGCTCTTGCCGCGGCGTTAAAAGATTTGGACGCCACTCAAGCCGAGGTGCAAGCCTTGCGCGATGCGCCCGTACCAGAAACCCGCATTGAGCTTCCAGAGGACGTGCTTGCGTTGTGCGGGCTTCCTGAACCCGAGGCAAGCGCCGCTCAGCTTTTGGAGTGTTTGCAAAACCTTCCCGCGACGAACAGTGTCGCCGCGGAAAATTAACAGCTCAGATCAGGCCTACGCGCTTGCGGATGGCCTCGTCCCGAAGCGAGATTTCCTGACCCAGCCAATCGTCTGCATCCGCGGAACACATCCAGGCCAGCGTTTTAGCGGGCCATTCGGGCGGAATGTGATCACTCCATTCCAGCTTGCTGATCGGGTTGATGCCGCTGGCTTTTATCTCGCGCTGCATCTGGGTGGCCACAGTGCCCGGCGAAAGGCCCATGATCCTCAGGCCAAGTGCGCCAGCTTCGTGATGGGCGCAGGACGTCAGCATCGCGGCCCCCGCTTTAGAGGTGCAGTAGTGGCTCCAGGCCTCGACAGGATTGTGGGCGGCACCTGAACTGATGGTGATGATTGTGCCGGATTTGGCATTGGTCATTTCCGGCAAAACGGCCCTCATTCCGTTGTAGACGCCCTTAAGGTTGATATCGATTGCATGACCCCAGCCTTCGGGATCGCTGTCTGCCAACAGGCTGATCGGTTCGATCACACCGGCGTTGTTGATCAGAATATCAAGCCCGCCAAAGGTCTGCCGCGCCGCATCGACGGCTTTTTCAACCTCCCAATAGCGGCTGACGTCGCAGGGGATCGCGATAGCTTGTTGGCCAATTTCCCCTGCCAGATTGGCGATGCTGTCTTCGCTGCGGGCGATAAGGGCGACATTGGCACCTGCCTGCGCAAATAGACGCGCCGCCGAAGCGCCGATGCCGCGGCTGGCGCCTGTGATCATCACGGTTTTTCCTGCCAGATGCTCCATTCCGAAACCTCCCTATTTCTGGTTCAGGGAAAGGCTAGGCAAAGCTGAATGCGAAAGCAATCGGGGCATGGCGTCACGGTATCACCAGAAAACTTTTGCGCGTTAGCTTGCGAAGGGCACCACCAAAGGCTACCTCAATATTCAGGAGAAAGAATTCATGCCTCACGATCTTGAAAAACTGACTTTTGCCTTGCTGGATGCTGCCAAAAAAGCGGGTGCGGGTTCGGCTGATGCCATCGCGGTTCAGGGCACTTCGGTGTCGATTGATGTGCACAAGGGTGCATTAGAACATGCCGAGCGGTCAGAGGGTGTTGATATTGGGTTGCGCGTGTTGATCGGGCAGCGTCAGGCGAATGTGTCGGCATCAGATACCAGCGACGACACAATCCGCACCTTGGCCGAGCGCGCGGTTGCCATGGCTAAAGAAGCGCCCGAGGATCCTTACATCGGGTTGGCTGATCCCGATCAGCTTGCCTCGGGGTGGGATGTGAATGCGCTAGAGCTGTGCGACCCGACCGAAGAGCCAGCACCTGATCAGTTGCAGGCCGATGCGATCGAGGCGGAAGAGGCGGCTTTGGCAGTTCAAGGCGTTTCTCAGGTTCAGGCGGCCTCGGCCAGCTACAGTGCGCGGCAGGTGCATCTTGCGGCCAGCAACGGATTTAGCGGTGGCTACGCCCGCACCGATCGCGGCACGTCTTGCGTGGCGATCGCCGGTGAAGGCACGGGGATGGAGCGCGATTACGACAGTGATGTGCGCATCTTCCAGAACGAGCTGCGCGCGCCGTCCGACATTGGACGCACCGCTGCCGAACGGGCTGTGAAACGCATCGGGGCACGCAAGCCGGCAACCGGGAACTATCCCGTTCTGTTTGATGAGCGGATTTCCAGCAGTCTGATTGGGCACCTTCTTGGGGCCGTGAATGGCGCTGCGATTGCGCGTGGTTCTAGCTGGTTGAAAGACGCGCTGGGTCAGAAAGTTCTGGCAAATGGACTGTCTGTCATCGAAGACCCACATCGCCCGCGTGCCTCTGGCTCGCGGCTGTTTGATGCCGAGGGTTTGCCGACGCAGAAGCGGGCGATTGTCGAGGATGGGGTTCTAACCGGTTGGACACTGGATTTGGCGAATGCGCGCAAGCTGGGCATGACATCGACGGCAAACGCGGCGCGGGGCACCTCTTCGGGGCCTTCTCCGTCGAACTGGAACATCTCGCTGACGCAGGGCGATGCGACCCGTGCTGATTTGATCCGCGACATGGGAACAGGATTACTAGTGACTTCGCTAATCGGAAGCACGATAAATCCAACCACGGGGGACTATTCCCGTGGCGCATCCGGGTTCTGGATCGAGAATGGCGAAATTGCCTATCCGGTGAATGAGTGCACTATCGCGGGCAATCTGCGCGAGATGCTGCTTTCGCTGACCCCCGCAAATGATGCCCGCCCGTGGTTGTCGCGGGTGGTGCCTTCGATCCTTCTGGAAAGACTGACGATTGCAGGAAGCTGAGGATCTTCAACTGCTGATCCGCGCGGCAGAAGCCGCCGGAGATGTGGCCTTGGGGTTTTTTCAAAGCCGCAATCAGGTCTGGGACAAGCCGGACGGAGCCGGCCCAGTGTCCGAGGCCGATCTAGCGGTGGATACGCTGCTACGCGAAACTCTGACCACCGCCCGCCCGACTTATGGCTGGCTGTCAGAGGAAACAGCCGATACGCCAGATCGCTTGTCGTCTGAATGTGTGTTTATTGTTGATCCCATTGACGGCACCCGCAGCTTCGTCGCGGGTGACACCACTTGGGCGCATTCCCTCGCAGTGGCGCGGCAGGGCAAAATCACCGCAGCCGTCGTCTTTTTGCCAGCCCGAGACAAAATCTACACGGCGGCCTTGGGGCAAGGCGCGCAGAAGAACGGTGCGGGCATTGTGCCTTCAGACATTCAAAAGTTGCATAATTCTCATATACTTGCCGCTAAGCCTGTAATGAACCCGATGAACTGGGTAAATGGTGTGCCCGAAATACATCGTTATCACCGCCCGTCGCTCGCGTATCGGCTATGTCTTGTCGCCGAAGGGCGTTTTGATGCTATGTTAACCTTACGTCAGAGTTGGGAATGGGATATCGCTGCGGGGGCTTTGATTTTGTCCGAGGCTGGCGCGAAAACGTCTGATCGCAGTGGTAAGCCGCTTAGGTTTAACAACCCCCATCCCCAAACTGACGGAGTTGTTGCTTCGGGTGCCAAATTGCATCCGGAGATTCTGGAAGCGTTGAGTAGAAAGTAATTTTAATGAGGCGCTCGCTTGGCCTGCTTTATTATCTACTTTTTAATGGCAAGGGTGCATCACATACCCTGCCTGAGCCTTCCGAGATATCCGGTCCCGTGGTATGGCTGGTTGCCCATGATCTTTCCGAAGTCCGCTCGTTTATAAATATCGCCAAAAAGCTAGAGGCGACCGGTCCGGAAATTCACTTGCTGATCACAGGACCGGAAAGTCTGGGTGTTGATCTGGATTTGCCGAAAACGATGTCGTTCCGGCCAATGCCCGGTCAACGGCGGTCTGAAATCGTGCCTTTCCTGAAAGCATGGAATCCCGTGGTCTGCTTTTGGGCGGGCACCCCCTTGCGACCGGGTATTGTGTACGAGGCCTACGGTCAGCAAGTGCCGCTGATCCTTTTGAACTGCGCTGTCGAAACGTTGCTAAACGGGCAATCCAGACTTGAGCGGTGGCTGATGCGTCGCAGTGCGCGGGCATTCTACAGGGCATTCACCCTGTCATATGGCAGTGGGGGCACCTGTGTTCGTTTGGGAATCCCTGAAGAACACGTTCATGTCTCAGGCCCCTTGTCCGAGGGGATATTGGCTTTGCCGTGCGATACAGAAGACCTCGACAGGTTGTCCGGTCAACTCGCTGGCCGCGAACTGTGGCTGGCGGCGCGAACCCCTGACGATGAAGTGGATATGATCCTGTCGGTTCATGAAAAACTGAGGGGCACCAACCGCAGACTGCTGCTTGTCCTTGATCCAGTAGACCGCGCTGAATCCGAGACACTGGCCTTGGGCTTGGTGGGCAAAGGGTGGAAAATCGCCCTGAGATCCAAGAATGACCCTATCACCGATCAAACACAGATTGTGATCACCGACCGTCCGAATGAGTTGGGTCTTTGGTATCGCCTGTCTCCGATCGCCTATATGGGTGGCACCCACACCAAGCGCGATTGCGGCCAAGATCCGCGCCAAGCTGCGGCCTTGGGGTCGGCCATCCTTCACGGACCTCGGATGGCGTCGCACAAGACAATCTACGATCAGATGCACGCGCAAACACCGCCGGCCGCGAAGCGGGCAGTCACCCCAGAAGGGATGGTCAAGGCGATCTCGGACTTGCTATCCCCCGACCAGGCTGCCAAGCAAGCCCATTCGGCTTGGGAATACGCCTCACGTGGTGCAGAGTTGACGGATCAGATCACAGGCATCATCACCGAAGCCGTGGAACTGCGCGGGTAGAAAGATGCGGGAACCGAAATTCTGGAAACGACCCCCCGACAAACCGGGATGGCAAGCACGTGCATTAGCGCCGCTGGGATGGGTTTATGGCGCTCTGACCGCGCGACGAGTTGCGGGTGCGGGCACAAACGTTTCGGTACCGGTGATCTGCGTCGGCAATATCAACGCGGGCGGTACTGGTAAGACTCCGACGGTGATTGCGTTGATGCAGATGCTTCAGGCGATGGGGCGCACGCCGCATGTGGTGTCGCGCGGCTTTGGAGGATCGCTTGAAGGTCCGGTGCAGGTTGTTGAGCAGACCCACAAAGCCGATCAGACAGGGGATGAGCCACTGTTGTTGGCGGCTTTTGGCCCTGTCTGGGTGGCCAAGGACCGCGCTGCGGGGGCCGAGGCGGCTGTACAGGCAGGGGCCGATGTGATCCTGCTGGACGACGGGTTTCAGAATCCGTCGCTAGCGAAAGATCTGAACATCGTCGTGGTTGATGCTAAGCGCGGCTTTGGAAACGGGCGCTGCATTCCTGCGGGGCCACTGCGGGAACCCGTGTCGAAAGGCATGAAGCGGGCCGATCTGCTATTGTCGATTGGAGAGCCCGAGGCGCAGGCGTCGTTTGAACAGGCTTGGGGGCGTGCTGTTGCCGTGCCGCATATCAAGGGGCATCTGGCACCGCTTCAGACGGGCATGGACTGGCAAGGCGCGCCCGTTTTGGCCTTTGCGGGCATCGGGCATCCGGAAAAGTTCTTTGCCACGCTGCGACGCATGGGAGCAAACATTCTTCACGCCGAGGCTTTGAGCGATCACCAGCCGCTGACCGCGCCCCTGATGAAGCGGCTAGAGACCGAGGCCAAACTGCGGCGCGCGCAGTTGGTGACAACCGAAAAGGATGCTGTGCGCTTGCCTGCAAGTTTCCGCGCCAAGGTTTTGGCGTTGCCGGTGCGGTTTGAATTTGAAGATGACACACTGCTGAAACAGGCGCTTGCGAGGATCGGGGTATCTCAGAACTGACCTGCGATAATCCTAGTTGTCCTGACCCAGTTTTGGCGAGGGGCGATCCAAGACCAGCTCGGCATCCGAAAACTTGAACGGTGAGCGCACCGACGGCACGCCGTCTAGCTCGACCTTCATGCCGCGATGGATAACATGCGGATCGGAAAAGACCTCGTCCATGGTGTTGATTGGTCCCGCTGGCACGCCTTGTTCTTCGCAGGCCGCCAGAAGGTCGGCCTTGGTGAACTGCTTCGTTGCCATGGTCAGAAGCTCTTCCAGCTTGTCGCGGTTTGCCACACGATCCGAGTTTTTTAGAAACTCGGGTGCCTGTTTTAAGCCGCCTAGCCCAAGGATGTCGCACAGGCGGTGGTACTGTCCATCATTGCCAGTGGCGATGATGATATGACCGTCCGCGCAGTCAAACACCTGATAGGGCGCAAGGTTGGGGTGGAAATTCCCCGTTCGCCCCGGAGGGGTGCCTGTGGCCAGATAGTTCATTGCCTGATTTGCAGTGACAGATACCGCCACATCCAGAAGCGCCATGTCGATATGCTGGCCCGTGCCGGTAGCGTCGCGCTGGTGCAAGGCGGCCAGAATGGCGGTGGTTGCATAGACCCCGGTGAAGATATCGGTCACGGCGACGCCCACGCGAAGTGGCTGCCCGTCAGCATTTCCGGTGATCGACATCAGGCCGGACATGCCTTGGATGATGTAGTCGTACCCTGCGCGATGGGCATAGGGGCCGTCTTGCCCGAAACCTGTGATCGAACAATACACCAGACGTGGGTTCAGTTCGGACAGGCTGGCATAATCCAGACCGTACTTCTTTAGCCCGCCCAGCTTGAAGTTCTCGATCAGAACATCGGCATCTGCCACCAGTTCACGAACCTTTGCCTGTCCTTCGGCTGTGCGGAAATCGACAGTTATTGATTTCTTTCCGCGGTTGCAGGAATGGAAATAGGCCGCGGTGACGTCATCATCGCGTTCAATAAACGGCGGGCCCCACTGGCGGGTATCGTCGCCGGCCAAAGCTTCGACTTTGATGACATCCGCCCCTAGATCGGACAGTGTCTGGCCGGTCCAGGGACCGGCCAGAATGCGGGCAAGTTCGACGACCTTCAGGCCATGAAGCGGAGCTGCCATTACTCGGCCAGTTTCTCTTCCAGGATGGCCGAGAAGGCGTCGTAGCTCATGTTCGAGAACTTCTCGCCGTTTATGATAAACGATGGGGTGCTGGAAATGTCATCTGCTTCGGCGTTTGCCTGGAACCATCCGACAAGAGCCTGCGCTTTCTCACCGTCGGTCAGACACGCTTCCAGCTGTTCGTCTTCAAGACCGGCCACCTTGCCGATTTTGCGCAGCTTGTCGGCGATTTCAGCCGGCGCACCCGAGGCCCAATCACGCTGGCCTTCGTATAGCAGGTCGGAAATTCCGAAAAAGCGATCTTCGTCACAGCGCGCGATCATTGACGCCCAAAGACCGTAGCGGTCAAAATAAACCTCGCGGTAAATGAAATTGATTTTACCGGGGCCGATGTAATCGGACATTATCTGTTTCAACGGCCCTTTGTGGAAGTTCGCACAATGCGGGCAAGTGTAGCTGGCGTATTCAATTACTGTAACCGATGCATCCGGATTGCCCATCTGCATGTCATTGATTTCGATATCCTGCGCCATGGCAGGGGCGGCAAATGCCAAAAGCACGATTGCAGCCAATGCCTGTGCGGAGGATAGGGCGAGCTTGCGGATCATCAGAAAACCTTTCTGTCAGCGTTTCGATTTGGATAAGACGTTTTGACCCAGACGCTCAAGGGCTTGTTTCAGCTCATCGTCTGTTACGTAACGGGCCATTTTGTGGGCGGCTTGCGCCAAAGCTGGGTCGGGCTTGGGCGGTTCAGCCTTTTTCTTGTGATCGAACGCCACCTGTCCCTCGCTAAATCCGGTGGGGGCGGTTTGGGTGATCGTGATCTTTGAAATGGCGTTGTAGCCGTAGCAAGCGTTGGCCTTGGTGCGGATCTGTTCTTTTTGCATCTCAAGCAAGGGCGCATTGGCGCCCGTGGTCAACAAAGTCAGCGTTGCCCCAAGCCCCTGCCGCCCGTAGCGGACATGCACGGGAATCGAGATTGCCGCGATGTCGTCACCCATGATTTCATCCCAGTGGGTGACAAGCCGCGATACAGAAAAGCCCCGGCTTTCACCGGCACGACGGATCTGGCCTTGCAACAGGCGGCCCGCGCGGGCAAATCCGTGACGTGACTGGGGGGCTTGCGCCATAGGGTGACTTCCTTTCGTTCGACGCTACTCTAATGGCACATCTGCGGGATGCCATCCAATAACAGACGCAAGGAAGATAAAGTTTGTGTGAGATTGATCAGGCCCAAGCGCTTTTGGAGTGGTACGATCACAACGCCCGCAAATTGCCGTGGCGGGTGCCCCCAGCGTTGGGATTGCAGGGGCACAGGCCCGACCCTTACCGCGTTTGGTTATCGGAAATCATGCTGCAACAAACCACGGTTGCCGCTGTAAAAGCCTATTTTGAGCGGTTCACCGGCCTGTGGCCCGACGTGCATGCCTTGGCCGCGGCACCGGATGAAAGGGTGATGGCCGAGTGGGCGGGGCTGGGGTACTACGCCCGCGCCCGCAACCTGCTGAAATGTGCGCGGGTGGTTTCAAAGGAGTTTGGAGGGCAGTTTCCAAGCGACCGCGATACGCTGCTGACTTTGCCGGGAATCGGGCCCTATACGGCGGCGGCGATATCCTCGATCGCATTTGATCAGCCCGAAACGGTTGTGGATGGCAATGTCGAGCGGGTGATGGCGCGGATATTTGATGTGCATACGCCCTTGCCGAAAGCCAAACCCCAGTTGACCGAATTGGCCAACGGGCTGACCCCGCACAGCCGTGCCGGAGATTATGCGCAGGCGGTGATGGACTTGGGGGCCACGATCTGCACCCCTCGCAATCCGGCTTGCGGACTGTGCCCTTGGCGGGGGCCGTGTCAGGCGCGGGCCAACGGGACCGCAGCGGAATTGCCGAAGAAAGAACCGAAAAAGAAAAAGCCCACCCGTTTCGGGATTGCCTATGTTGCCCGCCGGATCGACGGGGCCTATTTGCTGGAACGCCGCCCTGATAGTGGTCTGCTTGGGGGCATGCTGGGTTGGCCGGGGTCTGATTGGACCGAGAGCGACCCGCAAGACACCCCGCCGATCCGTGCCGAGTGGAAAACTCTGCCGACCGAGGCGCGCCATACCTTTACCCATTTTCACCTGCGTCTAACGGTGAAAACTGCGCTGGTGCCGGTGGGGCGTAACCCGGAAAGCGGGGAATTCATCGACGCCGACAGCTTTGATCCCACCGCTTTACCAACCGTCATGCGAAAGGTTTTTGACCTGACACAAGGACTTGGGTGATAAATAGGCTATAGCTACCCGAACACTTTCAGGTCTGGCCCATGTCCACGTATCAAAAACCCGAACACCCGCTACACTTCTGGATCGCCTATTTGCTGGCTCCGGTCATCGTTCTGGCGGCATTGGTCGGGTCTTGGACGGTTTTGCTACCCCCGATATTGACGTGGTACCTGTTTGGGGCGCTGGATGCTCTGATCGGGAGATACAAGGAAAATGCCGATCCGACTTTGTCCGAGGACCAGCTGACCTCTTATCGGTTGGTGACTATGCTTTGGGCGCCGGTTCAGTTTGCTTTGCTTCTTTTGATTATCTGGTACGTGCCCCGTGCCGATCACCTGATCTGGATCGAGAAGTTTATGGTCGTCACTGGCATGGGCATCGCCAGTGGTGCGGTCGGGATCGTATTCAGTCACGAACTTATGCATCAGAAAAACCGTCTGGAACGACGATTGAGTGAATTGCTTTTGGCGATGGTGCTGTATTCGCGTTTTCGGACGGAACACCTGTTGGTCCATCACATTCACGTCGGCACTCCGCGCGATACAGTGACGGCGCGCTATAACGAAAACTTTCACAGGTATTTCCTGCGCGTTCTGCGCGACGGATTTGGTTCTGCGTGGCGCGCGGAAAAGGCGATGCTGTCACGAAAGGGGAATGGCGTTATACACCCGTCCAATCCGTTCTGGCGGTATTCGCTGGCACAGGGGGCGCTGCTTTTTCTGGCCTACGTCATCTCAGGCTGGGCGGGTTTGCTGATCTTTGGTTACCAGGCGTTTGTCGCGATCTGGCAGTTGGAGCTGACCAATTATGTTGAGCACTACGGCCTGACGCGCAAACGGACCGAGGCGGGTAAGTTTGAGCCTGTAAAGCCGCAGCACAGCTGGAACGCCAACCAGCGGGCGTCGAACTGGTTACTGATCAACTTGCAGCGGCACTCGGACCACCACTACAAACCCGACCGCCGGTTTCCACTGTTGCAGGACTATCCTGAAAGCGAAGCGCCGCTTTTGCCCTACGGCTATCCGGTGATGACATTGATGGCGCTGGTGCCTAGCCTGTGGCGCAAGGTGATGAACCCACGGGTCCGGACATGGCGGGCGCAGTTCTATCCCGAGATCGAAGATTGGAGCGTCTACAACAAAGCCTAGGGGGTTACGAACCGATCAATAGCGCAAGAGCATCATAGGCGATCATTTTTTCTTCTTCGGCAGGCACAACCCATGCGGCAACTTTCGATGTGTCCGAATGCAATCTCGGCCCGTTTCTGTGGTTCCCGTCCGGGTCCATCCGCAGACCGAGCCATTCAAGACCCCGACATATACGGGCACGCACGCCAACGGCGTTTTCCCCGATTCCGCCAGTAAAGGCGATGGCATCGCAACCTTCCATCGCCGCTATCAGGCTTCCGGCATGCCGCAGAGACCAGTAGCAGAAATGCTCGATCGCAAAGTCGTTGTCTGCTGTGTGGTCCAGCATCAGCTGGCGCATGTCGGATTTTCCTCCTGATAGCCCCAAAAGACCGCTTTCGTGATTCAGGATTTGCTTGGTGCGCTCCAGCCCGTTGTCTTCGACCAGCCTAAGCACGGCATTGGCATCGATCCCGCCGGAGCGGGTTCCCATGGTCAAGCCGTCCAAAGGTGAATAGCCCATAGTCGTGGCGACAGACTGACCGTTGTGAATTGCACACAAGGACGCGCCGTTACCAAGATGAAACGCCAATAGTCGAGAGGGCAGGGCTTCGCCTGATACTTCGGGCAAGCAGCGCACCAATGAGGCATAGCTAAGGCCGTGAAACCCGTAACGCCGGATGCCCTTTGTCTCCATCATTTTGGGAATGGCATAGCGCGTGGCCACATCGGGATTGGAGGCGTGAAAGGCTGTATCGAAGCTTGCGAATTGTGGCAAATCGGGTTGCACCTTGGACAGGGCTTCTATCGCTGCCAGATTGTGCGGATTGTGCAGCGGCGCCAGCGGTGTGCAGCTAGAGATTTCCGCGATCGTTTCAGGGGTCAAGCGGACGGGCTTGGACAAATGTCGCCCGCCGTGAACCACCCGGTGTGCCGCGGCACGAAGTGAGGCGGGCGAGACGCCAGCATCATCCAGACGTTTCAGCACCGCGCTAAGTGCGGCTTTGTGATCTATGAAAGGAATGTTTTCGCGTTGATCGTCGAATTCAAGAAAAGATGATCCACCAATTCCGGCCGCCAAACCGCGGTGGCGCTCATTCAGTTCAGAGTCAAAAACCGCAAATTTGATCGAGGATGATCCGGCGTTCAGAACCAGAATATCTTGTGCTTGGGTCATAGGAGTACCTTTGCGATGTTAAATGCGGACAGGGTGACCAACAGCAAAATCACCATGCGGCGGAACTGGGTTTGCGAAGTGCGCCCGAAGAAACGGGTACCCGTCCAGATGCCTGCGCCGAGGATCGGGAAGGCCAGCACGATACCTGTCAGTGTTTGACTGGAAACCAGACCGTTAAGCCCCATGACAGGCAAGGCCATCGCGTCGATCCCCGTCAGGAAGACGATCATCGTGGCGCGAAACACCGCTTGCGGGATGGGTTGCGAGGCCAGGAAGGTTGCAACAGGAAGCCCGCCGACACCTGCGCTGTTTGCGATGCCTGCGATGATGCCGATACCTGCGTTGCCGCGTCCTTGGACAGGGCTTTTCATTTGCCAGCCCGACAGCAGGATTAGGCTAAGAACAAAGATCAGCCCGCTGATGGCCAGTCGCGCATGATCTTCGCCCAGCCGCGCCATAAGTGTGATGGACGGCACCGTTGCCAAAGCGGCGCCGACCAAAAGCCAGCGGGCGCGAGGCCAGTCGATATGCGGGCGGATTCCCCGCGCTTGAAAGGCGGTCATCAGGATTTCGCAGCTGAATACCACGGGGATTAGCGGCAAGGGATTGGTGGTGAGGGCGGCGAAGATGATGAACACCGCCGAAAAACCGAAGCCCGAGTAGCCGCGCACAAAAGCGGCCACGAAAAGCGCTGCGGCCAAATACAGGGCTTGGCCGGTGCTTAGATCAAAGGGCAGTGTCATGGGGTTTAGCGATCTTCCAGCGCGACCCAGTCACGCGGCTCGGGGCCTTCGTACAGGGTGAGCGGGCGAATCAGGATGTTGCGCTGCACCTGTTCGATGCACTGGATTACCCAGCCGGGCATACGTCCGATGGCGAACAGTGGCACGAAAAGGTCCTTCGGGATGCCGTGCAGCTGATAGGCGACGCCGGAATAGAAATCGACGTTCACGTTCAGGCCGTGGCGCGAATAGGGTTTCATCGCCTCGACCACGCCTTGCAGGATTTCGTACCACTCGGGTTCGCCCATTTCCTCGCCCAGTTGGCGGACACCTTCGCGCATGTGGCGTGCGCGGGGGTCTTCGGTGCGATACACGCGGTGGCCAAATCCGGTGACAGCTTCACGGGCTTTGCGTTTGGTTTTCACATAGTCTGCGGCTTTGTCAGGTGTGCCGATTTCCTCGACCATTTTCATGACGTCTTCGGCGGCGCCGCCATGGGCCGGACCGGCCAGCGTAGCCAGTGCCGTGGTCATCGCGCCATAGAGGCCCGCCTCGGTACCAACGGTCACACGGGCCGCAAAGCTTGAGGCGTTCGAGCCGTGTTCAGCGTGCAGGATGAAATCCACGTCCATCAGCTTGGCAGCGTTCTCGGACGGTTTCGTGCCGTTCAGCATCCACAGCCAGTTGGCAGCATGGCTAAGGTTGGCATCTGGGGCAACCGGATCGCGTCCGTTGCGGATATTGTGATGGGCCGCGATGATGGTTGGCACCTGAGCGATCAGGCGGATACCAGTCTCTAAAAAGGCCGTTTCGCTGCATTCTGCAGCTTTCGGATCAAATGCTGCCAATGCCGAAACTGCGGTGCGCAGCACATCCATCGGATGCCCCGCCGAAACAGCGCGGATCACGTCATAGATCGCGTCTGGAAGCTCGCGCGCCCCACGTAGGGACGCGTCGAAATCTGCCAACGCCTCGGCAGTTGGCAGATCGTCGTGTAAAAGCAGATAGGCCACCTCTTCGAAGCTGGCGTGGGTCGCCAGATCGTCGATGGAATAGCCCCGATAGGACAGCCGACCTGCAGCCCCGTCAATATCGCTGACGCCTGAGCGCTCAAAGTAAACGCCTTTAAGGCCGCGGTTGATCCGGACTGCGCTGTCGGTCATGGTATTTCCTTTCGGGGCTTTCGCTTACACCTGCTGAGGGACCATGTCGTCGGCGCTGATGCCAGCGACTTCGACAGGCTTTTTCATGGCGTCGCGGCGGAAGGGTTCACCAAGCTCTTGGTTGATCATAGCTTCGATCAGCGTGGTGATGCCGTTTTCCATCTGGTCTTTAACCGCTTGGGTCAGCGCATCGCGCAGTTCGTCCATGGTGCGGGCGACAACGCCTTTCAGACCACAAGCATTGGCGATACCGGCATAGGACACGTTGGTGTCCAGTTCGGTGCCGACGAAGTTGTCGTCAAACCATAGGGTCGAGTTACGCTTTTCCGCGCCCCACTGGTAGTTGCGGAAGACCACTTGGGTCATCGCGGGCCACTCGCCGCGACCGATGGCGGTCAGTTCGTTGACGGCGATACCGAACGCACCATCGCCCGAGAAACCGACGACCGGCACATCGGGGCAACCGATTTTCGCGCCAGCCACAGCGGGCAGTCCGTATCCGCAGGGGCCGAACAGGCCAGGTGCAAGGTATTTGCGGCCTTCGTCGAACGACGGATAGGCGTTACCGATTGCGCAGTTGTTGCCGATGTCCGAGCTGATGATCGCTTCGCGCGGCAGGGCCGACTGGATCGCGCGCCATGCCATGCGGGGGCTCATCCAGTCCGGCTTATCGCTGCGCGCACGCTCGTTCCAGTTTGTGCCCGGATCGTCGTCTTCGTGGTCCATCGACGACAGTTGCTGCGCCCAGCGCGATTTGGTTTCCGCGATTTTCGCTTTGCGCGCATCGCGGCCTTCGTCACCTGCGGTGCCTGACAGTTTCGCCAGAATGCCGTTGGCCACTTTAGCTGCGTCACCTACGATGCCAACGGTGACCTTTTTGGTCAGACCAATGCGGTTCGGGTTGATATCAACCTGAATGATTTTCGCATCTGCGGGCCAGTATTCCATGCCGTAGCCCGGAAGGGTCGAGAACGGGTTCAGACGGGTGCCAAGGCACAGAACAACGTCGGCTTCCTTGATCAACTCCATACCCGCTTTCGAGCCGTTGTAGCCCAGAGGGCCGGCAAACAATGGGTGCGATCCGGGGAAAGCGTCGTTGTGCTGGTAGCCAACGCAGACTGGTGCATCCAGACGCTCGGCCAGTGCCATCGATGCGGCGATGCCACCTTTGGACAGAACAACGCCCGCGCCGTTCAGGATGACGGGGTTTTTCGCGTTCGAGATCAGTTCAGCGGCCTGTGCGACCGAGTTTTCGCCGCCCGGAGAGGCTTCGAATTCGATCGGATCAGGGATTTCGATATCAACGATCTGAGTCCAGAAATCACGCGGAATGTTCAACTGGGCCGGACCCGACAGACGTTTCGCCTGAGAAATCACGCGGGTCAGAACCTCGCACACACGCGACGGATCCCGGACTTCTTCCTGATAGCAGACCATGTCTTCGAACAGTTTCATCTGCTCGACTTCTTGGAAGCCACCCTGACCGATGGTCTTGTTTGCCGCCTGAGGGGTGACCAGCAGCAGCGGGGTGTGGTTCCAGTAAGCGGTTTTCACGGCGGTCACAAAGTTGGTAATGCCCGGGCCGTTTTGCGCGATCATCATCGAGACCTTGCCGGTGGCGCGGGTGTACCCGTCAGCCATCATGCCTGCGCTGCCTTCGTGCGCGCAATCCCAGAATGTGATTCCTGCCTTTGGGAAAAGGTCCGAAATCGGCATCATGGCCGATCCGATAATGCCGAAAGCATGTTCAATTCCGTGCCGTTGCAGTGATTTTACAAAGGCTTCTTCGGTGGTCATTTTCATGGGTGTTCGCTCCTGAAGGCATGAAGACGGGCGCGGAAATCGCGCGAATTACCGGACGAAATTAAGGGCTGGGGTTAAGGGCTGATAGGGCCAGAAGAAAGACTGGTTTAGGTCCAGACAGGGCTAGTTTTGTAAAGCGGCAGCGATGCGCGCGATTCCTTCGGGAATTCGCTCTGACGGGATCGAGGAGTAAGCCAGACGGAAGTAGTTCTTCGGCGCGTTCGCGGGATCAAAAAACGGTGCCCCCGGTTCGATCAAAACATCACTTTGCCGCAGTTTGTGTGCCAGAAGGGTTGTATCCACATTCTGCGGGGCTTCCATCCAAAGCGACGAGCCGCCAAAACCGGCCCGACCTGCGACTTTCAAACGATGGGCCTTGATTGCGATCTCCATTGCATCCCGTCGCGCATGCATCGCCTTTTGCATCCGGCGGATGAGCGCATCGTAGTGACCCAAGCCAAGAAAATAGGCCGCGGTTCGCTGGATATGCCCCGGCGGGTGGCGCAGAACGGCGGCGCGCAATGCGCGGACCTCGCGGATGAACGGCTCGGACCCGACCAGATAACCAAGGCGCAGACCGGGAAAAAGGGATTTGGAAAAGCTGCCCACATAGATCACTCGACCGTCCTGATCGAGTGATTTGAGAGAAGGCGAGGCAGATGTCAGGAAAGACATCTCGAACTCGTAATCGTCTTCAACCACCAAAGCATCAATGTCGCGGGCGCGTTTTAGCAAGGCCTGACGCCGTTTTAGTGGCATGGTGGCACTGGTTGGGCATTGGTGGCTGGGAGTGGTGAAGATCACATCGGTTTCTTCTGGGACCGCTTCTGGCGGCAGTCCGTTGCTGTCCACATCAATCGACGTCAGATGGCAGCGCCGTTGGGTCAGAATGTCACGAAGCGCGTGATAGCAGGGGTTCTCAAACGCGGCTCGTCGGTTTTTGTTCAGCAAAACCTGAGCGATCATCCACAGGGCGTTCTGGGCACCCAATGTGATCAGAATTTCTTCTGGTCGGGCGGCAATTCCGCGTCTGGGCAAGGTATGACGGGCGACGAATTCCAGAAGTTTGGGATCATCCTGATCATAGTAATCCTGTGTCAGCGACGTGAAATCTCGCTGCCCCAGGGCCTGAAGCGCACAAAGGCGCCAGTTCGCGTGATCAAACAGGCTGGGATCGGTCTGACCGTAAATGAAGGGATATTTGTACCGCGCCCAGTCCGAGGGTTTTTCGGGTGTGACCCCGCCTGTATAGCGCTGCGAGATCGCGCGGCTCCAATCCACGCTGTCCTGCTTCGGGGCGCTTTGCTGGAAGGCTGGCGGTTCGGGCGCGTTGGGGGAAACAAAATACCCCGACCTGTCGCGGGACTCGAGGTAATCGTTGGCCAGAAGTTCGGTATAGGCCAATGTCACCGTGATCCGGCTAACCCCAAGGTGTTTCGCCAGTGCACGGGACGACGGCAGCTTTTCGCCCTTTTGGAACCGCCCTGACAGAATACCCTCGGCGATCATCTGCTGGATTTGCGCCTGCAAAGTGCCCTGAGCATCAGGTTTCAGAAAAAAGGTATCGACGGGAAGTGCCATGGGTTGATTGTAATCTGGTATTATCCGGCCTGCAATCTGGTTATAAGCGGCCGTGCATTGCTTGCCTTTCGCAGATATGCAGGGTTTATGGTGGGCACATTGAGTTCCAGCCATATCGCATCACAGGAGAGGCACGTTGCTTGAAATTTTCCTTCAGGTTCTGCCGTTCTTCGCGGTTATTGCGGTTGGCTATTTTGCCGGAAAGTCGGGATTTTTTCCTGAAAACGCGGCGGCTGTTCTGACCAAGTTTGTGTTCTATTTCGCCTTGTCGGCCATGTTGTTCCGCTTTGCTGCAACCCAAAGCTTGGGCGATGTGTTGGATTGGAACATCGTGCTGGCTTACCTTTTGGGCACCATGGTCATTTACCTTTTTGTGACCGTGGTGGCTTTCATTCGTAAACGCGGGGTCGAGGAAGCGGCGGTTGAAGCGCAGATCGGGGTGATTGGTAACGTAGGCTTTCTGGGCATCCCCATGCTGGCGCTTTTGATGGGGCAGAAAGCATTGGGGCCGATCCTGATGGTTTTGGCGGTGGACCTGATCGTTTTTGGCAGCTTGATCGTGATCCTGATCACCGGCGCGCGCGACGGGCGGGTGTCGCCTGCTATCTTGAAAACAGTCTCGGGTGGATTGATCCGCAATCCGATGATCGTTGCCATCGTTTCGGGGTTTATCTGGTCCGGCTTGGGTATTCCGGTGCCTGTACCGCTCGAGTCGTTCCTGTCGCTTCTGGGTGGGGCGGCAACGCCGGGGGCGTTGTTCGCGATCGGGGCGTCACTGGCTTCAAAGTCCACAGAACGAATGGCCGTTGCGGGTTGGCTATCGTTCTCGAAACTGGTGCTTCACCCAGCGGCGGTTGCCCTTGCGGCCTTTGGCCTGTTTGACATCAGCGCCTATGATGCAGGCGTCATGGTCGCGGCGGCGGCACTGCCTGTGGCGGGGAATGTCTATATCATTGCGCAACACTACGGCGTGGCCCCGCAGCGGGCGTCGGCTTCGATCCTGATTTCGACGGTAATCAGCATCGTCACCGTTTCTTTGGTGATAGGATGGGTTTCCGTCTGACAGGGGTTGTCCGATTTCCTATGATCGCCTAGCCCTTGCGCAACAATCATTGGAGGTCACGATGGAAAAGGTTTCGGAAAACAGATGCTTTGGCGGGGTTCAGGGAGTTTATACCCATGTCTCGGAAGCGACGGGTACGCATATGACCTATGGTCTGTTTCTGCCGGAAGAGGCCGAGGATCATCCAGTTCCGGTGCTGTGGTATCTGTCGGGTCTGACCTGCACCCACGAAAACGCGATGGTCAAAGCCGGAGCGCAGTGTTGGGCCGCCGAACAAGGCATCGCTTTGGTCTTCCCCGACACCTCGCCGCGGGGCGAAGGGGTGCCGAATGACGAAGCCTATGATCTTGGGCAAGGCGCTGGTTTCTATGTGAACGCGACCGAAGCGCCATGGGCCGCCAACTTCCGCATGTGGGACTATGTGGCCGAAGAACTGCCCCAACTTCTGGGGCAACACTTTGCGGTCGATCTTGAGCGTCAGGCAATCACCGGCCATTCGATGGGCGGACACGGGGCATTGACCTTGGCGATGGGTCTGCCGGGGCGGTATCGCAGCGTTTCGGCGTTTTCGCCGATTTGCAACCCGACCGGATCTGACTGGGGCCGCAAGCAGCTGACTGCTTATCTTGGTGCCGACGAAAGCACTTGGGCGGCGCATGACGCCAGCCTGTTGATGGCCGAGCACGGGTTTGACGGGCCGGTTCTGATCGACACTGGCACCAGCGACCAGTTTATCGACCTGCTGCGCCCCGAAACCTTGTCGGGGGCAATGGCCGCCCGTCGGCAAGAGGGGCAGTTCCGCATGCAGAAGGGGTATGACCACAGCTATTTCTTTGTGTCGTCCTATATGGAGGACCACATCGCCTTTCACGCGGACGCATTGTATCAGGGGTAACAGACATGGATCATTACGATCTTGTTGTCATCGGCAGCGGACCTGCCGGAAAATCGGCGGCATTGCAGGCTGGCAAACTTAAACGCAGGGTATTGGTGATCGACAAGTCCGAACGGCTTGGCGGCGTGTCAGTGCATACCGGAACAATTCCGTCAAAGACCTTGCGCGAGACGGCATTGAATCTGTCCGGCTGGCGCGAGCGGGCGTTTTACGGGCGCAGTTATCGCGTGAAAGACAACATCGCGGCGGGCGATCTGAAAGAGCGCTTGCATCATACGCTGGACCACGAGGTTGATCTTCTGGAACACCAGTTCGCACGTAATCATGTCGAGTCTCTGATCGGCGCAGCCGAGTTTACGGGCCCCAACGAACTGAACGTGCGCACCAGCGAAGGCAAATCTGTGCGCCTGACAGCGGACAAGTTCCTGATCGCCACCGGCACCTATACGTACCGCCCTGACAACATCCCCTTTAATGGTCGGACGGTTCTGGACAGCGACGAGTTTCTGGCGATGGCGGAAATCCCCCGCTCACTGATTGTGGTCGGTGCCGGTGTGATCGGGGTGGAATATGCCACCATGTTCGCTGCGCTGGATGTGCGGGTCACTTTGATCGAACCGCGCGATACGTTTCTGGATTACATCGACCGTTTCACCATCGACGAGTTTACCCACCACGTCCGAGAGATGGGCTTGGACATGCGCCTTGGCTCGCCCATTGAAAAGGTCGAGGATACAGGCCGCCATATCGAAGTCAGCCTACAGAACGGCAGACATGTGCGTGCCGATATGCTTTTGTTCGCCGCTGGCCGGATGGGGGCAACGCAGAACTTGAATCTGGGTGCCGCAGGGCTTGAGACTGACAAGCGCGGGCGGCTGAGTGTGGATCGCAAAACCTATCAAACCTCGGTGCCTCATATCTATGCAGCGGGGGACGTGATCGGACACCCCTCGCTGGCGTCAACCTCGATCCAGCAAGGGCGGGTTGCTGCCTGTCATGCGCTTGAAACGCCGACCCTGCCGGAAAGCCCTTGGTTTCCGTATGGTATCTACTCGGTGCCAGAAATCTCGACCGTTGGTATGTCGGAAGAAGAGGTGCAACAGCGTGGTATTCCCTACGAAGTCGGTATGGCGCGGTTCCGCGAAACCAGTCGTGGGCACATCATGGGTCTGGAACACGGTATGCTGAAAATGCTGGTCAGCCTGAAAACCCGCCGTTTGCTGGGGGTTCAGATCGTCGGCGAAGGCGCGACCGAGCTGATCCACATCGGGCAGGCTGTGCTGAACCTGAAAGGGACGGTGGATTACTTCGTCGAGAACACGTTCAACTATCCCACCTTGGCTGAAGCCTATCGGATCGCGGGTCTGGATGCGTTCAACAGGATGCCGATCCCTGAACAGTATCGGGTCTCGCCCAAGTCGAAGAAGGGGTAGTCTGTGGTCATCTACATCGACGCCGATGCCTGCCCCGTCAAGGCCGAGGCCGAGCGGGTTGCCACGCGGCACAAGGTTCAGATGAAACTGGTGTCGAATGGTGGCTTGCGCCTGTCGCAGAACCCCTTGGTCGAGGTGGTGATTGTCCCTGACGGACCAGACGTGGCGGACATGTGGATTGCTGAACGCGCAGGAAAAGGCGACGTTGTCGTGACCGGCGACATCCCCTTGGCTGCAAAATGTGTTGAGGCGGGGGCCGAGGTGCTACGCCATAATGGAGACCGCTTCACACAGGCCAATATCGGTCAGCAACTGGCGATGCGCGACCTGATGGCAGACTTGCGCGCCGCTGACCCGTTCCGGCAGGGCGGCGGCAAGGCATTTAGCAAAGCCGACCGATCGCGGTTTCTGGATGCGCTGGAGCG
>CAYVRN010000030.1:2555-32603 GCA_964453855.1 uncultured Rhodobacterales bacterium | reverse complement strand
GGCGCATAATCTCGAAGTTTTCGCGGTTCTTCAGCATGCCGTCTTGGTGAATGCCGCTTTCATGGGCAAAGGCGTTTTTGCCAACGATTGCCTTGTTGAACTGCACGTTAAAGCCCGACACCGTCGCGACGCGGCGCGAGATGTGCATGATCTTTGTTGTGTCGACCTCGGTGTGGAACGGCATGATGTCGTTGCGGGTTTTCATCGCCATCACGACTTCTTCCAGCGCGGTATTACCCGCGCGTTCGCCCAGACCGTTGATGGTGCATTCGATCTGACGCGCGCCACCTTCGACCGCGGCCAAAGCGTTGGCTGTCGCCATTCCCAGATCGTTATGGCAGTGGGTGGCAAAGATCACGTCATCCGCACCCGGAACCGTTTCGATCAGGCGGCGGATCAGGTCGGCGCTTTCACGAGGGGCCGTGTAGCCGACGGTATCGGGGATGTTGATTGTGGTGGCGCCGGCTTTGATCGCGATCTCGATCACGCGGCACAGGTAATCCCATTCGGTCCGTGTGGCATCCATGGGCGACCACTGGACGTTATCACACAGATTTCGCGCATGGGTCACCGTTTCGTGGATACGATCAGCCATTTCGTCCATTGTCAGGTTCGGAATGGCGCGGTGCAGGGGCGAGGTGCCGATAAAGGTGTGGATACGTGGCGATGCAGCGTGTTTTACCGCTTCAAAGCAGCGGTCGATATCTTTGTAGTTGGCGCGTGCCAACCCGCAGATCGTCGAGTTCTTCGAGTTCTTGGCAATCTCGCTAACGGCGCGGAAATCGCCCTCGGACGCGATCGGGAAGCCCGCTTCTATGATGTCGACCCCCATGTCGTCCAGAAGCCCGGCAATCTCCAGTTTCTCGTTGTGGGTCATGGTCGCGCCGGGGCTCTGCTCGCCGTCACGCAGGGTTGTGTCGAAAATCAACACGCGATTTTTATCGGTGGATACGGTCATAATCTTATTCTCTTGATGGTGTTTCTAAGCCTTGGCGCGAAGCAGATATCCTCTGAGCGGTCGCACCTGATGGCACGCTCAGAGGCGGCTTAGGAGTAGGGCACGCAGAAGCTCCGCCGGAAGCGGTGCAGAACGAAGGCTATGAATTCTTGTGCTCATGGGGCGCGACTATACGGGTTTGAAAAGTCAGGAAAAGCCCTTTTTGTCGAATTTTTCCGGTTTTTTGATATTTCATCTGGGCGTTTGACCTTCGGGGACGGACCGCTAGTTCTGCTTTATGACAATACATCGCGCGTTAATCATCGGATCATCCGGCGGCATTGGTTCAGCTATTTCGCAGCACCTGCGCCAACAGGGGACGCATGTGACGGCCCTATCCCGCAGTCACGACGGCTTGGATATTACCGACGAGACCAGTGTGGCGGACTGCCTTGGGGCGCTTGAAGCGTCGTATGATCTGATATTTGTCACAACAGGGGCTTTGCAGGGGGCAGGCCGGCTGCCCGAGAAAACTCTGCGCGCGGTCTCTCCGGTGGCATTGATGGACCAGTTTCGCGTGAATGCGCTTGGTCCGATGATGGTTTTGAAACACGCCAAACGGCTCTTGCCACGTCAGTCCAGGGCGACCTTTGCAGTCCTGTCCGCAAGGGTAGGATCCATTGGCGACAATCAGTTGGGCGGCTGGTACTCATATCGGGCGGCGAAGGCGGCTTTAAACCAGTTGGTCCATACTTCGGCGATTGAATTGGCGCGCACACACCCCCAACTGGCCTGTGTGGCCTTGCATCCGGGTACGGTGCAGACCGAGTTCACTAAAGACTATCAATCGCGGCACGCCACAGTTTCACCGCAAGCCGCAGCATCAAACCTGATCAGCGTCATCGAAGGATTAAGCCCCGCCGATACAGGCGGGTTCTTTGATTGGGCGGGAAAACCCGTGCCATGGTAGAGCGCATCATTCTGGTCCTTGGTGATCAGTTGAACGAACAGATATCCTCGCTGGACGGGGCTGATCGCGCGACGGATCTGATCTTGATGGCCGAGGTGCGGGACGAGGCTTCTTATGTCCTGCATCACCCGAAAAAGATCGCATTTACCTTTTCCGCTATGCGCAAATTCGCGGCGCAGCTACAGGCATCTGGTTGGTCTGTCCGCTACGTTCGATACGACGACCCAGCCAATACAGGATCGTTGCCGGGTGAAGTATCCCGCGCGCTGTCGGACACGGGCGCGGCCCAAGTAATCGTTACCGAACCCGGTGAGTGGCGTTTGATCCATGCGTTCCAAGACAGCCCTGTGCCAATCACACTCAAGGATGACACACGGTTTTTGGTCAGCCATCACGACTTTGAAAGCTGGGCACAGGGGCGCAAATCGCTTCGGATGGAGTACTTCTACCGCGAGATGCGCCGGAAAACCGGCTTGCTGATGGATCAAGGTCAACCTGTTGGTGGCCAGTGGAATTTTGATGCGGACAATCGCAAAAAGCCCCCAAAGGGCGTGCAGCCGCCGCCGCCATTGTATTTTCCCGCAGATGGTGTTGTCGGCGAAGTCCTTGAGTTGGTCGGATCTGAATTTGCAGAAAATTTCGGCGCGCTGCACCCGTTTGATTTTGCCACCGACCGCGAACAAGCCCTGAAGGTTCTGGACCATTTTATCGAGCACGCTCTGCCGTCCTACGGCGATTATCAGGACGCTATGCTGATCGGTGAAAACTTCATGTGGCACGCGTTGATTGCACCCTATCTGAACGTTGGGCTTTTGCTGCCGCTCGAGGCATGTCGCGCCGCTGAACGGGCGTATTATCAGGGGCAGGCCCCCTTGAATGCGGTTGAGGGCTTCATCCGGCAAATCATTGGATGGCGGGAATATATACGCGGTATCTATTTTTTGCAGGGTCCGGACTATGTGACAGGCAACGCGCTGAACCACGAGCGTAAGTTACCCGCAATGTACTGGGGTGGTCCGACCAAAATGCGCTGCATGTCCGAAGCCATCGGGCAAACGCGCGAAATGGCCTATGCCCATCACATCCAGCGCTTGATGATTACGGGTAACTTCGCCCTGCTTGCGGGGGTCGATCCGCATCACCTGCACGAATGGTATTTGGCGGTCTATGCCGATGCCTATGAATGGGTCGAGGCGCCGAACACAATTGGCATGAGCCAGTTTGCCGATGGCGGGATAATCGCCTCGAAACCTTATGTATCGTCAGGGGCCTACATCAATCGCATGTCGGATTACTGTAAATCCTGCCATTACAAGGTTAGCGCAAAGACGGGCGAAAGCGCCTGTCCGTTCAATTTACTCTATTGGCATTTTCTGGATCGGCATCGGAATCGCTTCGGAAACAATCCGCGCATGGCAAACATGTATCGCACATGGGCGCGCCTGTCCGAGGATCACCGGATCACAGTACTACGCGAAGCGGACGCACTCTTGGCCAGTTTGGATCGTTCCGAGGTGGTTTAGTTTTCGTCGTCGCGCTCAACCAGTTCGCCGTCGTCCCATAGCCCGCTGGCCTCTTGGCCCGAGGCATAGGAGATTGATCCCTGACCCTGACGTTTGCCGCTGATAAAGGCGCCTTTGTAGACGTCGCCATTGGCATAGGTCGCGGTGCCTTGACCAGTGATTTCACCATTTGACCAATCGCCTTCGTAGACAAAGCCGTCGGCCATGGTCACTTTGCCGGTGCCGTGGCGCATGCCATTTTCGAACTGGCCTTCGTAGACGGTTCCATCCGCGTACGAGGCGACGCCATCGCCATGGCGTTTCCCATCTTTCCAGTAGCCTTCGTAACGATAGCCGTCGGAATAGGTCATTACGCCGAAGCCTTCGTTACGGGAACTCACGAAGCTGCCTGTGTAAGTCACGCCATTTGAATAGGTTGCAACGCCCTGTCCTTCGATCACGCCTTGCTTCCAGTCTCCGACATAAGTGCTGCCGTTGGGGTAGGTGATGGTACCTTTGCCGTCGGGTTCGTCATTGCGGAACATGCCCTTGTAGACCGAGCCGTCAGGATAGATGACCTGCGCCTCGCCATCGACCTTTCCAGCAACCCAGCTGCCCGAGTACACAAATCCGGCGGCGGTAGTATAGGTGCCCTGACCGTGGCGTTCGTCGTTCTTGAAGCTGCCCTCGTAAATGTCGCCGCTGGCGTAGACGGCTTTGCCTTCGCCGTTGCGGCGACCGTTGGATAGGTTGCCTTCGTATAAGTCTCCATTGGGTTGGCGCAATCTGCCGAAACCGTTGATCTGGCCGTCTTCCCAAACGCCTTCATATACCAGCCCATTGGCCATAGTCATGACGCCCTGACCCTGTCGTACGCCATCGACAACGTCGCCAATGTATTTGGCTCCGCCTGCATAGGTGATTGCTCCGCGCCCCTCTTGCCGTCCATCGACCCATTGGCCGTCGTAGCTGAACCCCGAGGGGCTGGTCATCACGCCGTCGCCGTGGTGTTTGGAATCGCGAAACGTGCCTTCGTATCGGACGCCGTTGGCATAGTTCACAACACCGTCGCCGGTCATCCGCCCGTCAACCCAGTCACCTTCATAGGTGCCGCCGTCGGCGAAGATGATCTTGCCCTTGCCGTTCGGTTTGCCTTTGGCGAACTCGCCTTCGTAGACCGACCCGTTGGGGAAACGCGCAATGCCGTTACCGCGGATTTCGCCTTCGACCCAGTCGCCGGTGTATTCAAACCCGTTAGGCAAGATGTAGCTGCCGGTTCCGTGCTGAACGCCATTCTCGAAGGTTCCGGTGTAGACCCCGCCATCTTCGTATTGCTTGGTAATCTCGTCCCCCGAAGCCTGAGCCAAGGCAGCGCCTGTGTTCAGTGCCAGTAAAGAGACGCTCAGCAGCGCTGCGCGGCGAATCGCGGTCATCATTTCCCCCCGTGCCGCCCTTGTTTTGCGGCATCGTTATTGGACATTAACGAGAAAGTAATCGACGGTCCCCGTTCGGGCAACGTATTTCAAGACCTTGACGCTTTCCCTCGTGCACCAGTCTGATAAAGAACACACATCGACGGACAAGAGGCTTGAGCATGACAGACAGGTTTCGGCTGACTTTAGCGCAATTGAACCCCGTGATGGGGGATGTCGCCGGCAACGCCGCCGCCGCCCGCCAGGCGTGGGAGCAGGGTCGCGATGCGGGGGCCGATCTGGTGGCCCTGCCCGAGATGTTTATTGCCGGTTACAATACGCAAGATCTGATCCTGAAGCCGTCTTTCCGTAAGGCCTGTGAAGAAGCGATTGCTGGTTTGGCGGCTGACTGTGCAGAGGGTCCGGCCTTGGCTATCGGCGGCCCGAATTTCCATAATGGAAACCTCTACAACGCCTATTACATTTTGCAGGGCGGGAAGATTGCCTCGGTGATCCGTAAGCATCATTTGCCCAACGAAACGGTGTTCGACGAAAAACGCCTGTACACTGCCGGAGATGTCAGTGGCCCGTTTTCGGTGAAGGGCGTTCGGATCGGCAGCCCGATTTGCGAGGACGCTTGGCATCCGGACGTGGCCGAAACATTGGCGGAAACAGGGGCCGAGTTTTTGCTGGTCCCCAACGGCTCGCCTTATTTCCGCAACAAGCAGGACACGCGTCTGAACCTGATGGTGTCGCGCGTGATCGAGACTGGCCTACCGCTGATCTACCTGAACATGGTTGGCGGGCAGGATGATCAGGTTTTTGACGGCGGCAGCTTTGTGCTGAACCCGGGTGGTGGCTTGGCGGTGCAGATGCCTGCGTTTTCCGAGTGCGTGACCCACGTTGATTTGCTGCGCACCCCCGACGGGTGGCGCGCGCAAGAGGGCGAGAAAGCCCATGTGCCGGACGATTTCGAAAGCGACTATCACGCCATGGTGGAAGGGCTGCGCGACTATCTGCGCAAGACCGGCTTTAAGAAGGTGCTTCTGGGTCTGTCGGGCGGGATCGATTCAGCCATTGTGGCGGCAATTGCGGTGGATGCGCTGGGGGCTGACGCCGTGCGCTGCGTGATGCTGCCGTCGGAATATACCTCGCAAGGGTCATTGGAGGACGCCAAGGCCATCGCCGAAAACCTTGGGTGCCGGTATGACTATGTGCCGATCACCGAAGGTCGCGACGCGATCACCAACACGCTTGCGCCGTTCTTTGACGGGCTGAATCCCGATCTGACCGAGGAAAACATCCAGTCCCGCCTGCGTGGACTGTTGTTGATGGCGCTGTCAAACAAGTTCGGGGAAATGCTGCTAACCACCGGCAACAAGTCCGAGGTCGCGGTGGGCTATGCTACGATCTACGGCGATATGAACGGCGGCTACAATCCGATCAAAGACCTGTACAAAACCCGTGTCTTTGCCATGTGCCGCTGGCGCAACGCGCATCACCACGACTGGATGCATGGCCCTTCGGGCGAGGTTATCCCTGACCGCGTGATCAGCAAACCGCCAAGCGCCGAGCTGCGCCCCGATCAGAAAGATGAAGACAGTTTGCCACCCTATGACGTGCTGGATGCGATCCTTGAGGGGCTGGTGGACAACGAGCAAAGCGTTGAGCAGTTGATCGCCCAAGGTTTTGCGGCCGCGGACGTCAAGCGGGTCGAACATCTGCTCTATATAAGCGAATACAAACGCTTCCAGTCCGCCCCCGGCACCCGCCTGTCACCGCGTGCATTCTGGTTGGACCGCCGCTATCCGATTGCGAACCGCTGGCGGGATCCCAGCTAGTTACGCGTCTAGCGGCTCGATCGTACACTGCGATAAAAGATCGTAGATCATGGCGCGGCTACACAGGTCTGTGGCCGGAGTGGTCACTGTTGCACTGGCAGCAGCGGCACCTAGTTGCAGCGCCTCGATCAGCGGCATGTCTTGCGACAGGGCATAGGTCATGGCCCCGACAAAGCTGTCGCCCGCCCCGACTTTGCTATCCACCGGAACCTTGGCAGCATGCACCAGCCACGCCCCCTCTGCCGTCGCCAGAACCGAGCCTTCGGCCCCGCGGGCGATGATGACGGCTTGGGCTGCTTTGCGATCCACAAGGCTGCGGGCAAAGCGGGCCGTGTCCTGCGCCGTCGCAAGTGGCCCGCCGTGCAGCATTTCCCCTTCGCCGCTGTCCATCCGCAGGATAAAGGGGTTGAGTTGCGATGATGCAAAACGTTCAAGCGCCGCTCCGGACATATCGAAAATCAGATCGCAATCCTTTAGCAATGCGCCGAGCCGTGCAGGGAAGTCATCCGGAACGCCGGGGGGCAGGCTGCCCGAAAATACCACCAAGGCGCCCGTTGGTGTCACGTTGCGAATTTGCACTAAAGCGCGGTCAAGGGTGTCTGCGGTCCAAAGCGGACCGGGCATGACAAAGCGGTATTGCTCGCCGGTCTGAGAAGTTGAAACAGACAGGCTTTGTCGGGTTTCACCGTCGATCTCGAAAACCGCAGGTTCGATGCCTTCGCCACGGAGCAAGGCTTCCAAAGCATTGCCGGTCGCCCCACCAAGAACCACAAAGGTTGTGGTCTTTCCGCCCAGTTCGTCCGCAACCCGCGAGACATTGATCCCACCACCGCCCGGATCACGCTTGGGTTCGGTACAACGCAGTTTCGGACCCGCGATCACAGCCTTAACCGAGGTGGCAAGATCAAGGGCGGGGTTCAGCGTAATGGTTACAATCGGGCGCACGGCGGGGCTGCCTTTTCAGGAATCAAAAAAAGGTGTTTAGTCTTCATAGCGTGGATGGGAGCGAGTGATGAGTGAAAATAAAACCCAGGGCACGAATGCTTCGGTAGAGGATTTTCTACGACAGGTCGAGCATCCTACACGACGGGCCGATGCGCTCGAATTGAACCGGATCTTCCAAGAGGTCACCGGCTGGCAGCCCCGTATGTGGGGTCCCAGTATCGTGGGCTACGGGGCGTATCATTATGTCTATGACAGCGGACGCGAAGGCGATTTTCTAGCCACAGGATTCTCACCCAGAAAGCAAAACCTGTCAGTCTATATCATGCCGGGTTATACAGATTTTTCCAATATCCTGAAGGATCTGGGAAAACACAAAATTGGAAAGTCGTGCTTGTACATCAACAAGCTGGCGGACGTGGATGTGGATGTTCTAAAAGTCCTGATACGTGCGGGGGTAGTTGACCTGAACAAGAAATGGACGGTTTGGGCCAGTTAAGTTTATGGTGCCCTATTCGTAAAGATTTGATAACAGCCGCTGTCTGCCCAAAGAGCAAACAAAATGGCCAAAAGCTTAGGGAGCTTGCCGGGGCCCGTTCCCACGGCTAAGTAGTTTGTGATGGCTGTCAGATCGGCCTATCCCGGTCGACTTGATCGGCACCCGATTAGGGAGGGAAACATGCCGCGTCAGGCCGCAAAAGAACTTGTGATGCTCTACTATGCCGCCCTAGATCAGGCGACCCCAGATTCGGTGGCGGAAGTGCTGGGCGCGTTTGTGGTGCCGGATTACATTTGGCGCGGCTTTCATCCCTTTGGCGAAATCACCGGTGCCGAGGCGGTTGCTACCCAATTCTGGGCGCCCTTGCTGACCTCATTGACCTGCAAGCGGCGGCAGGATATTTTTTTCGCCGGTGAGAACACGCTCGAAGGGGAGCCCGGTGTCTGGGTTGTGTCGATGGGTCATCTGATGGGGCTTTTCGACGTGGCATGGCTGGGGATCCCGCCGAGCGGCAAGCTCGGGATGTTGCGCTATTGCGAGTTCAACAGGGTATTCGATGGAAAGATCGTCGAGACGGCCATGTATTTTGACATTCCGCATCTGGCGGCTCAAGCGGGGTTGGTGCTGTTCCCCAATCAGACCGCCGCGCATTTGGTGCAGCCCGGTCCGGCAACCCATGGCGGGCTCTTGTTCGAGCCGCAGCCAGAGGCTGAGGGCAAAGCGACACTGGCAGCGATCGAGGCGATGATCACCGATCTCGGCACATGGCAGTCTGGCATGTCGTTGGAAGACGAGCTGGCGCGGACCTGGCATCACGACATGCTTTGGTGGGGTCCCGAAGGGATCGGCTCCACCTACACAATTGAACGCTATGCCATGCAGCATTCTGGCCCGTTCCGAGCAGCCTTTTCCGGGCGCAGTAAAACCCGGCATATCGCGCGGCTTTCCGAAGGACATTTTGGCGGCTTTTTCGGTTGGCCCAATTTTACCGCCACATTGACGGGTCCGTTTATGGGGGTGGCTGCGACCGGAAAGAGCGCCGAGTTTCGCGTGATTGATATCTATCGGCGAGACGGCGACAAGCTGGCCGAGAACTGGGTGTTCATCGACCTACTTCATTTTTGGCATCAACAGGGCATTGATGTACTGAAGTGACTTGCCGCCTTAGCGTCTATTCCGCGTCCAGAACCGCCGAGTCCTTGTCTGTCATCTGGGCGAGCTTGATCTGCATGAGAACTGACATTTCGTCGTAGTTGGTCCACTCGTCCACTACTTTGCCGTCGCGGATATGGAAGTGGGTCATGCCCATCACCTGAACCCGCTTACCGGTCGGAGCGCCGATCTCTTCCATCACGCCCCAGCCAAGGTGGTGGCCTTCGATCAGCCAGCGCACGGCGACCTTAGAGCCACCTTCGTCGCTGGGCTGCGAGCAGATGTGGAGCGGCATGAAGAACCCGTCCGGAAAAGAGGCATAGAGACCGACGGTTTGGTGGATGACCGAGGCGTGGCCATAGAGCTCTTTCATGAGCGGGCCGTGGTATTGCACGGTCGGGGCATAAGCCGTCTTGATCCGCCCGAACATGCGCCGGTTGTGGATTTCGTGCAACCATTGCAGCACCTCGCGCTCCAGATCATTGTTGGCGATGGAGAGGTCGGGCTTGCTTTCGGGCGGATATTGGCCCGCCAAACGGCCGGTTTCGCCGATGTCGACGGCCAATAGACCCTTGTCAAAGTAAGCCTTTGCGAGATTTGTGGCATAGGCCTGTGTGTCGAGTCCGATCTGCTTGATCTGCGCCATCGAGTCTACTACGAGCCATTCGCGGAAAATCTTGTTCTGATATACCATACAGTCGGCGATGGTGCGGGCGACAAAGGTGCGCCCGGTGGGTTTGCCGTAGATACCCGGTTGTGTGTGGCGCCCCGTTCCGGTGACCAGATGCGAGGTATAGAAGCCGTCCTCGTCGTTCCCGTTCCAGATCACCTGTGTGGCCATGCCGCGACGCTCGGGCAGCATATACATCCGGCGGATCGTGTCCTGCACCACTTCTTCGCGGGTATAGATCGTGCCGCCTGCGCTATAGACGACGCAGTCATGGGTGTAATGGGTGTAGATAAGGCCGACATTCCGCTCGTCCCAGATCTTGTGGGTGCAGCGGATGATATAGTCGACGATATCGGTATAGCAGTCGTCAAAGCCTTTCATAGACTGGACACGCGGGCGGCTCTCAGGGGTCAGATCGACAAAATCGAGTCGTTCGGCTTGTAGCACGGCCTCTTTGTTCGATGTCTTTAAGGTTTCCTTATCGCTCTTGTCGGTATTGGCCATAGTAGCATTCCTGATCTTGGGTTTCGCGTGCATTCAAGCATGATTTGCATACGTTTGCAATTGTGTTGATGCGTCTGAACTTCTCATTTCAACTATCCCCTAGTTTTAAACAGCTGGTCGCTTTTGAAGTTGTTTTGCCCGACTGTAGTGGTGTTCTGGCGCGCTTTCCACTGATTCTTGAAATGCATGTGTTGGCTTGAAAATGCGCGAATCTACCCGTGCTCACAGTCTCGGCGGCGCTGCCTAAGTCAGCATTTCATCTCAAATATCAAAGGTTAGGGTGCGTTTGCTAAACTTCTTGCATGCGTATGCAAAATTCTCTACGCTGCTAGCGGGAAGAGCTGGTTTAACGGCTTTTGTCCAAGATGCACTTCGCTTGGCGATCTGATCGGTGGCCTGGGTAGGTGCCAAACCAACAGGAGATATCTCGAATGAAAATGACCGTGAAATCGACAGTCGCCGCATGCGCCCTGATAGCATCGGCCGGCGCTGCTTGGGCGGACTGCGGAATCGAAAGCGGCTCTGTCCGCATCCTATCCAATGACTTTGCCGCGCTGCATGCCGTAGCCGATGGGGCCGCAACCTGCGCAAGTGACACCGTGGAAGTGACGGCGAACGCGACCGAAGAGCACAAGAGCATTCAGGTTCCGGCGCTGACGACCAGCCCGGCCACCTACACAGTAGCTGTTATTGCTTCGAACTCGATCGTGCCGCTTCTCAATGACGACCTGATCCGTCCGCTGGACGAATATGTCGCCAAATGGGGTGGTCAGTTGCAGGAAAACCAGCTGATCCGCATCAACGGCAAGATCATGGCAGTCGCCTTCATGGCAAACGCTCAGCACATGTTCTATCGCAAAGACATTTTGGCCGAGAATGGCATCGAAGTGCCCAAGACCTATGCCGAGATGATGGCCGCCGCGCAGAAGCTTCGCGACGCTGGCGTCATGGAGACGCCTCTCGCATCAAGCTATATGCCGGGCTGGAACCTCGCAGCGGAATTCGTGAATTCCTATCTCTCCACCGGCAATGAGTTCTTCGTCCCTGGGACGGCTGAACTGGCGATCGATAATGTCGATGGTATTGCCGTTCTCGAAACACTCAAAGGCATGACCGAGTATATGTATGCGGATTGGGCAACCTATGACGCCAACTCGCAAAAGCCGGTTTGGGAAGCCAACGAGATCGCGATCGCGATCAACTGGGGCTCGCGCGCCGGTGCGTTTATCGGTGATGATGCTGCAGATCCTGCGATTGCAGAGCAGACCGCATTTGCCGCGGCGCCCGCGATGTATGACGATGGCATCCCTTCGGCAGCTCTTTGGTGGGATGGCTTTACCATCGCCAAGAACATCTCGGACGAAGATGCCGAAGCGTCGTTCCGCGCTATGATGGCCGGCGTTTCCCCAGAGATGATGGCCGAGAATGCTGATCTCGCTGTCTGGCTCATCGATGGCTACGAGCCTACAGCCGCTGCGGTCGGTGTGATCGGTAACGTCCAGGGCGGCGCGCGTCCCTATCCGATGGAGCCCTACATGGGTCTCCTGCACACGGCTCTGGGTGACAACATCGTCGAGTACCTGCAAGGCAAAGAGTCCGCCGAGCAAGCCTTGGCAGACATCGCCGCTGCGTATAATGCCGCGGCGACGGAAGCCGGCTACTTGAACTAATCCTAAAGCGCGGGGGCCACGCTCGGCCCCCGCGTTCCTGTACGTCAGACGGAAGCACCGTTACACCCGAGGGAACGGCCAGGGAAAGACATGCCACACAAGACCTTTTTAGCCTTTATCTGGCCATCGCTTCTTGCAATGATCCTCTTCATTGCTGTGCCAATCCTCTCGGTTGCCTATCAATCGCTGTTCATCGAGCATGAGCAGATTTTGGTAACCTCCGAGAACTGCGGGCCCTTTGGGTGTAAGCCGCAAGTCTCTGTTGATGTCGACGCGATGAGACAGCTTCGCGAAGAACAACCGATGGGACGTTTTAACGGCCTGAACACCTACACAAACTCCAGCCACCTCGCTTTTAACGATATCAACGAGATTTTCCGCTCTAGCGAGAATTTCAACGAGATCCGCAACAAGATCATGAACCTGCCGTTCTACAAGGCGCTGATCTTTACGGTTTCCTATACGTTTATCGTCACGCCGTTGGTGATCATCCTTGGTTTCATCGTGGCGGTGGTGGTCAACTCGCTGCCGAACCTGTTCAAAGGACCGGTGATCTTCTTCTCCTTGTTGCCGATGATCGTTACGCCACTGGTCGGTTCGCTGGTGCTTTACTGGATGATCGACAGCCGCGGCATCATCGGCGCAGGCCTGCAATCGCTGTTCGGGGATCCGAACCTCTCGCTCAAGGCGTCGCCTGTCCTCACCTGGGTTACGCTGTTTGTGTATGGCGTCTGGCACTCGTCGCCCTTTGCCTTTGTGGTTTTCTATGCCGGGCTTCAGACCGTGCCCTCCGACACGATGGAATCCGCGATGGTTGACGGCGCCAACCGCTGGGAGCGCATTCGCTTTGTCACTATGCCGTATTTGCTACCGCTGGCGACGTTCATCGCGCTGATGCAGTTGATGGACAATTTCAGAATTTTCGAACCGATCATTGGCTTTTCCGCTGCTGCCAGCGCGACCTCGCTGAGTTTCCTGATCTACAACGATCTGCGCGCGTCGGAGTCGCCCCTGTTCGGATCAGCTGCGGCCACGTCGATGCTGACGATTGTAGGCGTGATTATCCTTCTGCTTCCCGTTCTGCGTCGTAACTGGCGCGAATTTAACCGCAAAAGCTGAGGAGGGCGCCCGCATGTCGAACCCGTCGCACCAAAAACCCCTGCCTCTGGTGGCACTGTCCACAGGCTTTGTGCTGATCTGGCTTGTGGTCGCCGCGTTTCCGTTCCTGTGGACCATGTGGGGATCGCTCAAGGCCGAGGGGGACTTCTTTTCCCGCGTGGACTGGATGAACGCGATAACCGGACCCGTGACCCAGCGCCAGAACGACGGCAGCCTCTATACCTTTGGAGGCTATGAGGGGGCATGGATCGAGAAGGAGTTCTGGCGTGCAGTTCTGAACACCGGCATCGTCACATTCTTTGTCGTTGTGATCTCGCTCACCCTCGGGACTTTGGGTGGCTATGCGCTGGCCCGCTCTGGCTTCAAGTACACTTTCTGGCTGCTGATTGCGGCGCTAGTGTTTCGCGCCATGCCGCATGTGACGCTGGTGTCAGGCTATCTGCTGCCGTTCTTCCAGCTGAACATCTGGGGCTATCTGCCGACCACGATTATTGTGCTGGTGGCAATCAACCAGCCCTTTACGCTCTGGATGCTGCACAGTTTCTTTTTGTCGATCCCCAAAGATCTGGACGAAAGCGCGATGGTCGATGGCTGTACCCGTTTTCAAGCATTCCGGCTGGCCGTGATCCCGGTCATGTGGCCCGGCGTTGTGACCACCGGTCTGTTCAGCTTCTTGCTCGCCTATAACGACTTTACAGTCACATCGATGCTGCTCACGCAGGAAAACACCACGATGATCCCGAAAATAAGCAGTTTTCTTGGATCCACCCAAGAAGAGGGCAAGGTCATGTACGCCGTCGCCGCCGTTGTCTCGGCGATTGTGCCGCTGTTCGTTCTGATCATGTTCTTCCAACGCCAGATCGTAAGCGGCCTGACCGCTGGCGCCGTCAAAGGATAAGGACCAGACATATGGCTAGATTGCAGCTCAAGAACGTCAACAAGCGATGGGGCAGTTTCGTCGCCGTTGACAATTTCGACCTCGATATTGCCGATGAGGAATTCCTCGTGTTGCTCGGACCTTCGGGCTGTGGCAAATCAACGACCATGCGGATGATCGCCGGGCTTGAGGATATCACCGACGGCGAGATCTGGCTCGACGACCGGATGGTCAATAAGCTCGAGCCAAAGGACCGCGACATCTCGATGGTGTTTCAATCCTACGGGCTCTATCCGAACTTGTCGGTTTACGAGAACATCCGGTTTCCGCTTCGGGTACGTAAAGTGCCCAAAGAAAAGCACGACGAGATGGTTATGAACGCGATCCGGATGGTCGAGCTTGAGGACTTTATGGATCGCCGCCCCGCAGACCTTTCGGGTGGCCAGCGCCAGCGGGTGGCCTTGGGCCGGGCGATCGTGCGCAAACCGACCGTGTTCCTGATGGACGAGCCGTTGTCGAACCTTGATGCCAAACTGCGGGTCAGTACCCGGGCGCAGATAAAGAACCTTCAGTCCAAGCTCAAGACTACTACGGTTTATGTGACGCACGACCAGATCGAAGCGATGACACTGGCTGACCGCGTTGTCGTAATGAACGCGGGCAAGATTCAGCAGGTCGGCACGCCCACGGATATCTATAACATGCCCGCCAACACTTTCGTTGCCAGCTTCATCGGCTCGCCCGCGATGAACCTCGTCGAAGGTGTTCTGAACGACGGCGTGTTCCGCGGCGAGGGGGTGCAGGTCGAGGGTCTTTCTAGCAAGGCATCCGGCAAAGTGACCCTTGGGTTCCGGGCCGAAGATGCCGAAATCGTGCCGTCAAGCGGCCAGATCGCGGCGCCGATGTACTCTATCGAGCTTCTGGGCGAGGCGACTATGATCACCTGGCGGCTTGGGAAATCTCTGGTGTCGGTCAAGACCGACAAGGATTATCGCGCCGAGATCGGGGACGAGGTACAGGCCAGCATTCCCGCAAGCATCTGCCATCTATTCGACACCACATCTGGCGAGCGGATCGCGGACATCTGATCTGGTTGATACTAAAATTTGAATGAGGACCTGCATTATGACCGTAACCTATCTCAAGAAGGGCAAGCCAGACAGCGAACGAGCGCAGGATGATGCCAAAGTCCGTGCGGTCGTTGAGAACGCCCTTGCGGACATCGAAGCGCGCGGTGACACAGCGGTGCGCGGGATGGCGGAAAAGTTCGACGGCTATAGCCGTGAGAGCTACCGGCTGAGCGATGCAGAAATCCAGTCGATCATCGCCAAGGTCAGTGACGAGGATATGGCAGACCTTCGATTTGCTCAGGACCAGGTGCGCAACTTTGCGAAGGCGCAGCGGGCGTCGATGCTCGACATCGAAATTGAATCGATGCCGGGTGTGATCCTTGGTCACAAGAATATCCCGGTCCAGACCGTGGGCTGCTATGTCCCCGGCGGCAAATTTCCGATGGTCGCCTCGGCGCATATGTCTGTCGCCACCGCAAGCGTTGCGGGTGTTCCGCGTATCATTGCGGCCACCCCGCCGTTCAACGGCGAGCCAAACCCCGCGGTGATCGCCGCAATGCATTTGGGCGGTGCACACGAGATTTATGTGCTCGGGGGTATTCAGGCGATTGGCGCGATGGCAATTGGCACAGAGACGATCCAGCCGGTCCATATGCTCGTCGGCCCTGGCAACGCTTTTGTCGCCGAAGCCAAGCGACAGTTGTTCGGCCGCGTCGGGATCGACCTCTTTGCCGGACCAACCGAAACGTTGGTCATCGCTGACGAGACCGCCGCCGATCCGGAACTTTGCGCCACCGACCTTCTGGGGCAGGCGGAGCACGGCTATAACAGTCCCTGCGTTCTGATCACCAACTCGGAAAAGCTGGCGAAGGGGACGCTGACCGAGATCGAGCGTATGCTCAAGATCCTCCCGACCGCAGATACTGCGGGAAAGAGCTGGGAAGACTACGGCGAGGTGATTCTATGTGACACCTATGACGAGATGCTGCGCGTTGCCGACGAGATCGCCTCGGAGCATGTGCAGGTGATGACGGACCGTGATGACTGGTTCCTTGAGAATATGACCTGCTACGGCGCGCTGTTCCTAGGTCCTCGTACAAACGTTGCCAATGGCGACAAAGTGATCGGCACCAACCACACGCTGCCTACCAAAAAGGCAGGCCGCTATACTGGGGGGCTTTGGGTTGGCAAGTTCCTCAAGACCCACAGCTATCAAAGGGTCACAACTGACGAGGCTGCGGCAAAGATTGGCGCCGTCGGGTCGCGGCTATGCCACCTCGAAGGATTTGTAGGCCACGCCGAGCAGTGCAACATTCGCGTGCGCCGCTATGGCGGGACTAATGTGCCTTATGGCGGGACGGTCAAACCTGTGGATACGGTGGACTAGCATGGAGCCGGCTTTACTAAAGGCGTGTATTCTGGGCTTTCGCAAAGCGATGGAGACCTTTGATCCGGTGCAGGTCGGCAAAGAAATCAAGGACCTGTTTGCGCAGGACGCTGCGATCCGGATGTGCCATCCCTTTGGCGAGCTGACCCCCGAGACGTTTCAGACCGAATGCCTTGCGCCGCTCTTTGCGGCTATGCCCGACCTTGAGCGGCGCGACATGATCGTTATGGCCGGGACCACTCCCGAGGATCATCCTAATGGCGGAGAGCATTGGGTTGGCTGCTGCGGCAACTACATGGGTACTTTTCTTGCGCCCTTTCTCGATATTCCGGCCACAGGCCACCATGCGCACATGCGCTATCACGAATTTTTCCGGATCAAAGATGGTCGTATCGTCGAGATGCAGACGATCTGGGATATCCCCGAGCTGATGATGCAGGCAGGTGCCTGGCCGATGGCGCCGCAGCTTGGCAAGTTTCTATGCACCCCTGCACCTATGTCTGGCGACGGTTTGGCGATAACGGGAGATGGGCAGGCGGCGCTGGATAATGTGATTGCGATGCTCACCGACATGTGCCGCTTTCCTGGTGATCCAAACCCGAAAGTGATGCGGCTGGATACCTATTGGCACACACATTGCAGCTGGTACGGACCTGCGGGCATAGGCACCGGGCGGGGCATATCTGGGTTTCGCAATTGGCACCAAGGGCCATTCCTGCGCGGCATGCCGGACCGAAAGCTCGATGCGATGGGCGATCTGATGTCGCATTGGATCGGCGAGGGTGATTATGTCTGCGAAACAGGCTGGCCGAATATGCGTCTGACGGTATCAGGCGACGGATGGATGGGCATTGCGCCCTCGGGGCGGGAAGTCCTGATGAAGAGTCTCGATTTTTGGCGTTTGGAAAACGGTTTGATCCGGGAGAATTGGGTTTTGGTTGACCTGCTCGACGTATATCGTCAGCTGGGAGTGGACGTGTTTGGACGTCTGCGTGAATTCAACAAAGCCCGCGTTCCTGGCGCCGTTCCTTTGCCAGACTGGAGAATTGCATGACACTTCCCAAGACTCCCTCATTCCGCCTTGACGGCCAGCGCGCCTTTGTGACCGGGGCCAGTTCGGGCATCGGGCAGGCTTGTGCTGTGGCTCTGGCCGAGGCGGGAGCGCATGTCACCTGTGTGGCGCGGGGGCAAGAGCGGCTGGAGGCCACGGTGAGCGAGATGCGCGCGCAGGGCTGGGAAGTGGAAGCGCTGGCGCTGGATGTTTCTGATCTGGGCGCGGTCAAGGCTGCGATCGAGGCGATGTCTGCGCTTGATATTCTAGTGAACTCTGCAGGTCTGGCGCGCCATTCACCTGCACTTGAGACCGAGCCCGAAGACTACGATGTCGTGATGGATGTGAACCTGCGCGCCAGCTATTTCATGTCGACGGCAGCGGCGGCCAAGATGAAAGGGCGCGGTGGTTCGATCATCCAGATTTCCAGCCAGATGGGTCACGTTGGTGGCATTGACCGGGCGGTCTATTGCGCCAGCAAGCACGGGCTTGAAGGTATGGTAAAGTCAATGGCGATTGAATGGGGCCCCGAGCAAATCCGGATCAACACGATCTGTCCGACCTTCATTCGCACGCCACTGACCTCAAAGACCTTTGCCGATCCCGAGCGGATTGCCTGGATCAACGACAAGATCAAATTGGGCCGTGTCGGCGAAGTCGAAGACATCATGGGCGCAGTCGTTTTTCTGGCCTCGAAGGCATCGGCGCTGGTAACCGGGACCTCACTCCTTGTGGACGGGGGTTGGACAGCAGACTGATGAGCACCGAGCGGATCACATCTCTACAAGTCGCAAAGACCGCAGGCGTGAGCCAATCGGCGGTGAGCCGAGTGTTTACGCCCGGCGCCAGCGTGTCGCAGACCACTCGCGACAAGGTGCTACGCGCCGCAAATGAGCTGGGCTATCGGCCCAATGTGCTGGCCCGCGCGATGATCACCGGCAAGAGCCGGATAATCGGTCTCGTCGTCGCCTATCTAGAGAACCAGTTCTATCCCGAAGCCGTCGAGCGCTTGTCGGTCGCGCTTCAAAAAGAAGGCTATCACGTGCTGGTCTTTATGGCCGCCGCGACGGTTGGTGACGTTGAGAAGGTGATGCGGGAAATTCTCGACTATCAGGTGGATGGGATTGTGCTCGCGTCGGTGTCGATGTCGTCGCATCTTGCCGCGCGCTGTGACGAAGCTGGTATCCCCGTGGTGCTTTTCAACCGGACACAAGAGGATGACCGCCTGTGTTCTGTCACCACCGACAACTATCAAGGTGGGCGGGCGGTTGCGCAGTATTTCATCGAGCAAGGGCACACACGGATCGGCTATATCGCCGGTTTTGAAGAAGCCTCGACCCAGATCGATCGGGAGCGCGGTTTCACCGATCGTTTGCGCGAAGCGGGTCTTGAGCTTGCCGCGCGTGAGGTCGGCGGTTTTGAATATGCGATGGCCCGTGCCGCCGCGTTCGAGATGTTTACCGACGACAAATATCCGACAGCCGCGCTTGTCGCCAATGATCATATGGCCTTTGCGGTGATGGATGTCTTACGGTTCAAATTGGGCCTGTCGATCCCGGACGATGTCAGCATTGCCGGGTTCGACGATGTGCCGATTGCGGCTTGGTCCGCCTATGATCTGACCACCTATCGCCAGCCAATCAACCGGATGGTCGCTAGCACGGTGCAGACCCTGATGGCGCGGATCAACGACGCCGAAATTATATCTGATCGGATCGAGATCGAAGGCGAGTTGATCGTCCGCGGCTCGACCAGAAATCTGAAGGAATGACCATGCGCGGCTTTGATCCCAAGTTCACCGATTTCCCCGACTATATCATCGGGATCACCAAGGAGATCTGGGAAGATCGCGGGATTTCTACGCTGCACCATTATTACGCCCCCGATATCGTCGTGCGGTCGCCATCGAGTGTGGTGACGGGCAATCAGGGTGTGATCGCCGCGACTATGGCCACGCTAGCCGAATTTCCGGACCGGACGCTTTTTGGCGAAGACGTGATCTGGTCGGGCACTCCAGAAGAAGGGATGCTCAGCTCGCACCGTCTGCATTCGACCGCGACACATGCCAATCTGGGTGTCTATGGTGCGCCGACTGGCAAGAAGCTGCACTACCGCATTCTGGCGGATTGTCACGCCATCAACAACCAGATCAACGACGAATGGTTGATCCGGGATCAGGGCGCGATTGTGCGCCAGCTTGGGATCGACCCAAAGGAATTCGCCCGTGACCTGATTGCCCGCGAAGGCGGCGCAGAGGCCTGCGTGCGCCCCTATACCCCTGCGAACGAGGTTGCGGGGCCGTACAAGGGACTGGGCAATGACAACGCGTGGGGGCAGAAGCACGCCGATATTCTCACGCGGATCATGAATGCTGATTTCACGGTCATTTCCAAAGAATACGACCGCGCCGCGAACCTCGACTATCCCGGCGGCGTCCAGGCGCTTTCCTTTGATGGGGCAGACAAGTTCTGGATGGGGCTGCGCGCCAGTTTCCCGAATGCTGAGTTCAAGATCCAGCACCAGATCGGCCGCGAGGACCCAATGATGCCACCCCGCTCGGCCGTGCGCTGGACGCTCCACGGTAAGCACGATGGCTGGGGCACCTTCGGTACGCCAACCGGGGCCGAGGTCTTTATCCTGGGCATCAGCCACGCCGAATTCGGGCCTTGGGGTCTGCGCCGGGAGTTCACGCTATTTGATGAAACCGCGATCTGGAAACAGATCCTTCTGGCGGGAGGCGATGTTTAAATGGCCGCACGTGCCCGCCTCTTGAAACGACGTCACGGCTATTTCACCAGCCGTCGCGCGCGCCGACTAAACCTGCGTCCACCGGGCCGCGTGATCTGTTCTTCGATCCCCGAACCAGGCACGCAATTTAAGGAATAGCACTATGACACCGTTGGAAATGGAATCCCGCATCGTTCGCTACGGCGACCTGCAACCCTGTAAAACGGCCTTTATAGATGCCCATACACCGGGCAGCGATCAAAAAGAGAACTTTACCATCATTGGCGGCGGCGTCAGCGAAAGCCCCGACCAGCACGTGCATATCTCGATCCCGCATGGCTTTAACATCGGAGCGGCAGGCCAGCCGCCCAAGTGTCGCAATTCGCTCCACGATCACCGCACAGCCGAAGCCTTTTTTGTCCTCTCCGGGCGCTGGCGCTTTTTCTGGGGGCGCTGGGGTGATGCGGGCGAGGTGGTGCTGGAGCAAGGCGACATATTTAATATCCCCACTGGGATCTTTCGCGGCTTCGAGAATATCGGCACCGACTATGGGATGATCATGGCTGTCCTAGGCGGCGACGATGCCGGCGGTGGCGTGATGTGGGCACCGCAGGTTATCGAGGACGCAGCGGATCACGGCCTTGTGCTGGGCGAGGATGGCAAGCTTTACGACACCAAGAAGCAGCAGCGCTTGCCGGACGGTGTCAAGCCTATGCCGCTGATGACGGACGAGGAGCTTGCCAAGCGCCCCGAGCCAACCACTGCGGAGGTTTTGCCGAACCACGTCGCACGTTACTGGGACCTCTATGCTCTGGCGGATAAGACACCCGCCAAGGTGATCGGCGAAAACGGTTTGCTCCGGGACCGGCCCGGTTTTGAGGTGGAGTTCATCACCCGCGCCTCGTCGACCGAGAAGAAACACAAACACGACCGCACTTCGGTCCTGATGCCGGTGCGGGGCCACTGGCGTGTTGACTGGGACGGCGGAAGCGTAACGCTCGCCCCCGGCGACACCATGTCAGTTCCCGAGAACCTCGCGCACAGCGCCGTACCCTCGATGACGGGCGAGGCGAGCCTCTATCATATCGTGGCCACGGATGATCCCGCGGGCCTAACCTGGAAAGGATAAGCCAATGGCGATCAAGACCACACATGTCGGGTCTCTCCCGCGCACTCAAGACGTCGTCGATTTCATCTTTGCTCGGGAAAGGGAAACCCCATTTGATGTCGCCGCCTTTGACGCTTGTATGACGGCGGCGGTGTCCGAGACCGTGCGTAAACAGGTGGCCTCGGGCGTTGATATTGTCAGCGACGGAGAGACCTCAAAGATCTCATACGCGACCTACGTCAAGGACCGCTACACCGGTTTCGAAGGGGACAGCCCGCGCAACGCACCGGCGGACCTCAAACTATTCCCGTCCTTCCTCAAGCGGATTGCAGATGACGGTGGCACCCCGCAATATGCCCGGCCCATGTGTGTCGGCGAGGTGAAATCCAAAGGGCAGGGCGAATTGTCCAAGGACATCAGCAACCTCAAGGCGGCGATGGCCGAGCATGGGGTCGAGCGCGGGTTCATGAATGCCGCCTCGCCGGGTGTGATCTCGCTCTTCCTGCAAAACGATTTCTACCCGACGCGCGAAGCGTATCTCGCCGCGCTCGCCGATGCGATGAAGGAAGAATATGAAACCATCGTCGCCGCAGGCCTTGATCTCCAGCTTGATTGTCCAGACCTTGCCTTGTCACGGCACATGCTTTTCTCCGATCTGAGCGACGTCGAATTTGTCAAAGTGGCACAGTCCCATGTCGACGCCCTGAATCACGCGCTGTCCGATATTCCTGCCGAAAAGGTGCGGGTGCATATCTGCTGGGGCAACTACGAGGGCCCGCATGTCTGCGACATCCCGATGGACAAGATGTTCACAACGCTGATGTCGACAAAGGCGCGGCATGTCCTGTTCGAGACGTCGAACCCGCGCCACGGGCATGAATGGGCCGTGTTCCGCGACCGCAAGTCCGAGATCCCGGACGACAAGGTGCTGGTCCCCGGCGTGGTTGATACCACCACGAACTTCGTCGAGCATCCCGAACTGGTCGCGCAGCGTATCCAGAGGTTTGTCGATATCGTCGGGCCGGAGCGGGTGATCGCGGGTAGCGATTGCGGGTTTGGTACATTTGCGGGCTTTGGCGCGGTTGACCCTGATATCGCTTATGCAAAGCTCAAAGCACTCGCGGACGGAGCGGCTCTGGTCGGATGACACCGCTCGTCTTCTTGCCAGGCATGATGTGCGATGAACGGCTGTTCGCGCCGCAGATCGCCGCCTTCAAGGTAGAGCGGTGTGTCGAGGTTCGGCCGCTGACCGCGAGCGATAGCGTCGAGGCGCTGGCGCAAGACGTGCTGGCCGCCGCGCCGTCGTGCTTTGCCCTTGCAGGGCTATCGATGGGCGCGATAGTGGCGATGGAAATCGTCCGGCAGGCTCCCGGGCGTGTCGCCAAACTGGCGCTGATGGACACCAACCCGCTGGCAGAAGCCCCCGAGCGCCAACGCGCCCGCACGCCGCAGATCGAAAAGGCTAGGGCAGGGCAGCTGATGGAGGTGATACGCGATGAGATGAAGCCGAACTATCTTTTCGCCGATGGACCCAACAACGCCCAAATCATGGACCTGTGCATGGACATGGCGGTCGCGCTTGGCCCCGAAGTGTTCATTCGTCAGTCTATCGCACTTCGCGACCGACCGGATCAGTCCAAGACGCTACGTAGCTACAAGGGCAGGGCGCTTGTGCTCTGCGGGGCGGAGGATACGCTTTGTCCGGTGTCGCGGCATCATATGATGCACGAGATGCTGAGCAATAGCGTTTTGCAGGTCATCGAAGGCGCGGCGCATATGCCAACACTGGAACAACCAAAGGAAACCACAGCGGCACTTGCACGGTGGTTGGAGGAATGAGCATAGACGCCAATTTGTTGAAATTGCTGCGCAGTGTCGACACGCCCACGGTCTGCAACGCGATCGAAGTCGCACAGGGCAAGCGCGGGTTCGCGGCGTTCACGCGCGGAACGATGCTCTGCTCCGACCCTGGAGGGCTGTCCGTCGTGGGCTATGCCGTCACCGCCAAGATCGCGGCCGTGGCCCCGCCGACCGAAGCGCCCGATGTGATCCGCGCGAGACGGATGGCCTATTACAAAGCAATGGCCGACGCGCCGCAGCCTTCGGTTGCGGTGATCGAGGACGAGGATTTTCCGCACTGCATCGGGGCCTATTGGGGCGAGGTGAACACCACGATCCACAAGGGTTTTGGCATGTCGGGGGTTCTGACCAATGGCGTGATGCGCGATCTGGGCGATCTTGCGGAGGAATTTCCCGTCGTCGCCGGCTCTATTGGCCCGAGCCACGGGTTCGTCCATGTCACGGCGCTGGACGTACCGGTAACAGTCTTTGGTCTGACGGTCCGGCCCGGTGATCTGGTCCATGCGGATTGTCATGGTGCTTTGGTGGTGCCTGCCGATATTGTCGAGCATCTCGCCGCCGCAATTGCCAGGATGCAGGACATCGAGCGCCTCGTTTTGGAGCCAGCCCGAAAGGAGGGGTTCGACTTCGAGAGGTTCAAAGCGGCCTGGGAAGCGTTCGAGCGAGCCCGCACATGATGCACCCTGCCGATCTGGATATTGCAGCGGCGGCCGCAGCGCTACGTGACGGCACGCTGACTTCGGTCGCTCTGGTGCAGGCAAGTCTGGACCGGATCGCCGCGCGCGACCCCGAGATTGGTGCCTTTGTCTATCTTGCGGCAGAGGATGCCCTGCGCGCAGCGGCTGCGACAGATGCCGCACTGGCCGCTGGTCATGACCTCGGGTCGCTGCACGGTATCCCTTGTGCGGTAAAGGATGTGTTTGATGTCGCAGGTTGGCCGGTTCGGTTTGGCTGTGGCCATTTTCGCGAGAGGGTTGCTGAGCATAGCTCCGAGGCTGTCGTTGCTTGCATCGCAGCCGGCGCAATCCCGCTGGGGCTGGTTGCCACCTATGAATTGGCGACCGTTGGCCCGGATCGCACGAGCCTTTATCCGCAGCCGCGCAATCCTTGGCGCCGCGACCATGTCACCGGTGGCTCGTCGTCGGGGTCGGCTGCCGCGATTGCGTCGGGCATGGTACGCTTTGCTCTCGGCAGCGACACAGGCGGCTCGGCGCGTAGTCCTGCTGCCTATTGCGGCGTGACGGGATTCAAACCGACCGCCGAACGGATCGGCAAAGCTGGCCTGATGCCACTCGCTCCGTCGATGGATCAGGTAGGGATATTGGCAGCTTCCGCGCAGGACGCTGCACAGGTGTTCGGGGCTTTGACAGGCGACAGTGACGAGACGCCGATGGCCGGTGCGCGCGTGGCTTATGGGCGCAACTGGGGGGAGGGCGACGCACCCGTTATTCTGTCATTGCTTGATGATGCCGCCGCCGCGCTGAGTCTTGCTGGCGCGCGGATCACGGTTGCCGATTTGCCTGACTACCCATCAATCGAGCAGGCCGGCGCAGATATCCTTCTGTCCGAACAGGTCCAGTCGCATTGGCACGTGGTCGAGAAAGACGAGGCGCATGTCGGGAAAATGGCTTATGCCAGCCTTAATTCCGGTATTGGCATTTCACCCGAAACACTCGCCAAAGCGCGCGCGATTGCTGCTGCCTTCACAGATGAGATCGATGCATTGATGTCGACCCAAGACGCCTTGATCATTCCGACAACCATGACAACGGCGCCGCTGTTTTCCGACTTTGACACGGGCGGGCCTGTCTGGACTGAGATGCGGACGATCCCCTTCAACCTTAGCGGCCATCCGGCGCTTAGCGTGCCGATCGGGTTTAGCGATGGCCTGCCTTTGGCGATGCAAATCGTGGGGGCGCGGGGCGCTGATGCGCTGGTTCTGAAGATCGGCGCGGCGTTCGAGGCCGCAACCGATCATAGCGCGCAAAGGCCTTATTTGGCCTGAAGCCGGTCCAGACGCAGCTGTGCGGCGCGGCGGTGACCGTCGAGCCCTTCGCTGGTGCTTTGCCGTACGGCGGGCGGTGCAACGGCGTTGACGCCTTCGGGCTCCATCCACTGATGAGTGCAGGTTTTGACAAAGGCGCCGACCCAGAGTCCCCCCGTATAACGCCCCGCCGCCATCGTCGGCAGCGTGTGGTTGGTGCCGCAGCATTTGTCGGAATAGACGACGCTGGCCAAGTCGCCGATAAAGAGCGACCCGTAGTTGCGCAGTTTGAGCGCCAGCTCCTTGGGGTCTTCGGTATGGAGCTGGAGATGCTCAGCGGCAATCTGGTCGGAATAGACGATCATCGCTTCTTCGTCACCGCAGATTGCGATCTCGCCATAGTCGTTCCAGGCCTGATGCGCGGTCTCTGCGGTTGCGAGGTCGACCAGTTGGCGTGTGACTTCTTCTTCAACGGCTTGCGCCAGATTCGCATCGGTGGTGATCAATCCGACCCGTGTTCTCACATCATGTTCGGCCTGTGCCAACAGATCGGTGGCAATCATTTCGGCGTCACCGGTGTGGTCGGCCAGAATGTAAATCTCGGAGGGACCGGCGAGCTGGTCGATGCCCACTGGGCCGAACACCTGCCGTTTGGCTTCGTTGACAAAGGCATTGCCCGGGCCAACGATCTTGTCGACGGCGGGCACGGTTTGCGTCCCAAAGGCCATCGCCGCAATCGCCTGAGCACCGCCGATGCGGAAGATGCGGTCTGCGCCTGCGAGATGGCAGCCAGCCACCATTGCTTCATGGGCGTTGGGGGGCAGGCAGGCGATAATGTTGTCCACGCCTGCAACCTTGGCCGGAACGATGGTCATGATCGGCGCAGACAACAGCGGATAGCGCCCGCCGGGGACATAACAGCCCACGGTTTCGATCGGGATCACACGATGGCCTAGGTGGACGCCGGGGATGATTTCGACTTCGAGTGGGAGGAGGGTCGCCAGCTGCGCCTCGGCAAAGTCGCGCACGTTCGCAATTGCGAATTCGGTGTCCTTGCGCGTCTGGGGATCGAGGGCCTCAAGGGCCGCCTCGCGGTCCTCCATGCTGACCTCGAAAGCTGTCAAATCTGACTTATCAAACTTCGCCGAATAGTCGGCCACTGCCAGATCGCCTCGCGCTTTGACATCGGCGAGAATGCCCGCGACCAGATCTTCAATTGTCGAGGTGTCGGAGGCAGCATCGCGCGTTGGTTTGCGCAGGTGGCGAACATTCGGAGGAAGTATTTCGGTCATATCGGGTTCCTGACTTGTTTCTTAAGCGCAGCACAAAGGCGCGAGGGGGAGATTAGGTAAATTGGTAGTATTTTGCAAACGTATTCATTCAAGATAAGTCAGGATTTTTGCCTGTGATAATGGTAATAATGGCAATGATCAGAAATCTTCTCCAAGATAAGGAAATTTTTGCAATCGTATTCAAAAACAAGGAGTAGTGTGTCTCAACATTACAACAATAGCTGGGCCGCTTTGGTAATGTGGCGACTTTGCGCCAGCATATCCAATACGAAACCGTCATGATCCACAGCCCAATTCAGACAGTGCTTTTTGCCGCGGATCTTGATGACGGCTTCGTTCAGATGCCATTAGTCACCGTGTTGGCCGACCGACCGATGGCGGGTCTTTTTAGCAAACCGCCCCCACAAAAAAACTTTTCGGCCCACGCTCGCACGGTCTGGTGCGAGTTAATTATCCCGCGCTCGGCCAGCAGGTCTTCAACCATTCGCAGGTTCGGGGGAAACCGGAAATACAGCCGAACCGCATGAGTGATCACGCCCGATGGGAAACAGTGGCGGTGGAGCAGATGGGCGCACTTCATGCCGGTATGTCGCATATAGCGTGAACGGGTGCATAAACTTTAAGGTGCCAATTCTCTTTCGAATTGAAAATATATCAGGGTCAGCTTAACGCTTGTTTCTAACAAACTAGGCGGAGCCGGATTTTGAAGACCTCAATCGAACCTGGTGTTATCTTGCGCGGCGTTCCTGAAGTGAACACGTTAATTGCAAAGCTGCAACCGGACGGGTCTCCGAATATTGGTCTTCCAAATATGTTTCCCCTTTTTCCCATTATGGAAAAAGAAATTCGCAAGAATGCAAAAGTTCTTTGGCTGCCGAACGTCAAACGTGAACAACTTGAGCGTGCAAGGTGGATAGTTAACCTTTGCGCTGACGCAGATGAATACGAGAACACCATGCAAATTGCCGAGCAATTGCTGGACGGCATTGAAGCCCCCGTATTCAACCATCCTCGCTACATTCCTCTGACTCGCCGGGACGTTGTTTGGAAAGTGCTAGAGGGTATTGAGGGGCTGATTACGCCGCAGTGTACACGCTTTTTGGCAAATCATCCTGACGACTTTCCAAAGGTTTTTCGGGAAATGGGTTTTGAATATCCCGTCATCATTCGGCCCTATGCCTTGCAGACTGGAAGATATCAAACGCTCATCCGTTCGGATGAAGACTGGACGAAGATCGACAAAATCCCCTGGGGCGGCACCTTTATGTACATGACACAATGGGTCGACTTCTCAAACGAGAACGGCGACTGGGTGAAGTCACGCATTGTTGTGACGCCAGAAGACATTGGCGTGCGACATACGTTGATCGGCGGAGATTGGCAGGTTCATGCAGAGCAACGTAACGGAACCCGTGTTGATCGAGAGATTGCTCGAACTCAAACAACGTCGCGATGGCAACATTTTCGCAAGATTGGCGAGGAAGCGCGAAAAAGAATTCCTCTTGATACCTTTGGGATTGATGTTGGCTGGAAGTCACAGAGTGAAACGGTTCTGTTCGAAGCAAATGCAGCCATGTCTATTCTGTCTCAGGGAAATACACCCGAATATCGGCGCTTGGATTTTGCGACCAACATTCACCGTTCGGAAGACCAGATATGGAATGCTTTGATAAATAAAACCGGCCAGCCCTTCCGGAAAATTCCGGAAAAGCTGTTTTAGGGGTGGTGGCTTTGAAACAGAGTAAGATGAATCGTGGGCGTTTTGGGTTGGTCTTTCAGGCGTTTCCCGAGCGAACAGGTTACCTTGGTTTTTCAACGGATGAAGGCGGGTTTGAAGTTGTGTCGCCAGGCGTGTTTCAGCTGACAGCTCCAATGATCTCGCAGTTGACCGCTCATGCTGCGGTCTTTCGCTATCCGTCGGGTGTTGATCAGTCGCATTCGAATGTCGGGTGGCTTGTCAACATATGTGGCGATCCAGAGGAATACGGAGAGGCGCTTGAATACCTTGGTGGCCTTCTGGCGCAAAGCCACTTTCCTACTCTGAACAAACCCGAGCAGGTCCTCGCGGTCCGGCGGGATCGTTTGGCCTCAACTCTGGGTCAATCGACTGATGTGCAGACCCTGCGCACTGTTCGGTTTTTCGCAGACGACAGAGATCTGTTTCGCAAGCATTTCGAGCAGGCTGACATGTCCTATCCGGTCATGGTGCAGGTGGCTGGCGAGCGTTATGGGCACAAGAGCGTCGTGATCCGTTCGGACGGAGATTGGGATCAGATATTCTCGATCCCGTGGGGTGATCGGTGGGTTTATCTAAGCCAACTTCCAAGGTCGAACACGCTGCGTCGGATACGCGTTATCGTCACACCGTACGGGTGTTATGTGACCGGCGTGTCGGATGGTGAACCATCAAGAGAGGCTCAGGCCCAAGCAAATAGGATCGGTAAAAACGTACGCAGCACAACGGGGTTGGACTTTGCTCAGGTTGAGGTTTTGCTCGATGAGCAAGGTCGCGGGTTTGTTCTGGATATCTCTGCTGCGCCAGAGATGCGTCCCGACCCCAATCATTTACCCTATCAACGCAAGGCTTTGCGGGATGTGGAGCGGGATATGTGGCGCAAACTGCGCGAATTCACTGGACTTCCGTTGAAAATGCAGCTCATTCACAAGCTGTAATGTCCAAGCCGTTTGAAATATTTGTGTCGGTCCCACCGGGACTTGAAGCTCTGATGCAGGCCGAGATGCTTGAGAAGGGCTTTACTGGTGCAACCGTGATTGATGGAGGTGTCACCTTTAAGGGGCACTGGAAGGGCGTGTGGCGGGCCAATCTTGAGCTGCGCGGGGCATCCCGTGTTCTGGCACGGATTGGCGGGTTTCGGGTGTTCCAGCTGAACAAGCTCGAACTTTTTGCACGGGACTTTTCGTGGTTTGATACGCTGCTTCCAGACGTTCCGGTCAAGGTTGAGGTCACCTGCAAGAAGTCGAAAATCTATCACGAAGGGGCCGCGAAAGAGCGGATCATTAGTGCACTGCAGGCAAACAGCATTCCGGTCACGGATGACGCCGATATTGTGCTAAAGACACGGATCGAGAACGATTATTGCCAGTTCAGTATCGACAGCTCGGGGGACGCGCTTCACAAGCGCGGGTTCAAAGAGGCTGTCGGCAAAGCGCCTATGCGCGAAAACATGGCGGCGCTTTTCTTGCGCGGTTGTGGGTATGACGGGCAGGAAACGGTTCTGGACCCGATGTGTGGTTCTGGCACCTTTGTAATCGAGGCCGCGGAAATCGCGCGTGGGCTGTTCCCGGGGCGCGCGCGCAGTTTCGCATTCGAGCAGTTGGCCACGTTCAAGCCCGACATGTGGCAGGCGTTGAAAGACAACGCCCCGAAGCCAACGGATCTAAGATTTTTCGGACGTGATCGCGATGAAGGCGCAATAGCCAACAGCACGGCGAACGCCCAGCGGGCAGGTGTTG
>CAYVRN010000030.1:0-2455 GCA_964453855.1 uncultured Rhodobacterales bacterium | reverse complement strand
CCCGAGGTTTTCATCACCTCCATCGCCAGCATGCACGCGGCCAAAGTGCCGGTGATGACGCCTTTGCGCATATCGGTGCGCAGGATTGCAGGCTGTAAAATGCCTCCGACACCGAAGACGGCTGAGATGTAGGAATGTACGATCCCGATATATAGAAACGGTCGTTTCCAACGCGGGGCGTTCGGCATTTTGGGCAGCCAGATCATCAGTAACAATACGAAGCCAAGCAGCAATGAAATCAGTTGGTCGGGCAGGTTGGCAAATGTCACGGTTCCAAGGGCGACGCCGATCAGACACCCCAAGGCAAAGGTGCGGACGATAGACCAGTTGATGTCTTTCCAAAAGAAGAACACGCGCCCGAACAACGAGCTGACCGAAAAGGCGAACTGAAGCGGGATCGCCGCCGAAACCGGCAAAACGGATATGCTGGATAGCAGCACAATATAGACACCACCTGTGGCAAAGGCGGCGTTGACGAAGGCTGCAAGGAACCCGCCGAGTGTGATGACGATTAGGGCAATGTCTATGGTCATGACGGCACAGGATCACACAAGGCTGGATTGGGCAAGCTAGGTGATCTTGCCCCGTTGGTGGATCGGGGACACGCCGTATTGGTTGCGAAACACGCGCGCAAAATGGGCGGACGAGGTGAAGCCGCACAGATAGGCGATCTCGGTCACCGGCTTCTCGGTCTGCAACAGCAGATTACGCGCTTTGTGTAGGCGCATGTCGACGTAGTATTTCTTGGGCGAGCAATTCATGTGCCGACCGAACAGGCGTTCGAGTTGTCTGGTCGAAATGCCGATTTCCTGAGCGATTTCGGAAGGCGAGATAGGCTCTTCGATATTTTCCGACATCATCCGCACCGCATTGGACAGGTGAGGGTTGCGGATCCCGTGGCGAGATTGCAGCGAGACACGCTGTTCAGCGGTGGCTTCGCGGACAGCGTTGTGCAGCATCATGTCGGCGACTTCTGTGGCCAATGATGCCCCGTGTTTCTGTTCAAGCAGATGGATCATCAGGTCGGCGGTGGCGGTGCCACCCGAGGCTGTGATATATTTTTCATCCGCAACAAAAACGTTTCGCACAAGGCGGACATCGGGGAAGTCGTCCATAAAGCTGTCGTGGTAATCCCAATGGATTGCGGCTTTCATGTCATTCAGAATGCCAGCCTTGGCCAGCGCGTAAGCACCCGAACACAGGGCCCCGCCCAGCGTACCTGTGGCGCGGGCTTTGCGGATGACCGCCAAAACGCTTGGCGAGGTGTTTTCTTTGACGTGAATACCGGACATCACGAACAGCTTTTCGCCGCGGCTCAATGGCTCGAACCCGCGATGCACCTGAATGACCACCCCGTTTGACGCTTCGGCGGTCTTTCCGTTTTCGGACATAAAGCTCCAGCGGTATAGATCCTGACCGCTGATCAGATTCGCGATCCGAAGCGGTTCTATCGCGCAAGAAAACGCCAGATGTGTGAATTCCGGCATCATAAGAAACACAAAGTGCTCTGGCTGATTGTCGATCATGTCGGTTTCCGTTTCACAATGGCGCTTGCGGTACGAGGTGCTGTCTTATTTTGCATTTCACACGAATTTATATTGTATGCAAATTGTATTTAGATAGTCTACCAGTGATTTGAGGAGGATTCTTGCTGTGAGCGCCAAGGATAAAAAAGCAAAGCTGATCGAAGAGCTGCGTCGAGATGTGCTGACGCTGGCGCTAGAGCCGGGCGTTGATCTGGACGAGGCCAGCCTTGCCGAGAAATACGGGTTGTCGCGGACGCCGCTGCGCGATGCTTTTCGTGAGTTGGCGGGGGATGGCTATGTAACGATCCATAAAAACCGCGGGGCGCGGGTTGCGGATATGTCTCATCGGACGTTGCGCGATTTCTTTCTTGCGGCCCCGATGATCTATAGCGCGGTCACGCAACTGGCCGCCGAGAATGCAACGACGGCTCAGGTCGCCGCACTGAAAGAGGCGCAAGAAGCGTTCAAGGCCGCGTTGCGCAACGGGAATGCGGCGGATCGGACCATGGCGAACAACCGGTTTCACGCGATCACGGGCGAGATGGCGGGGAATGTCTATCTGACACCCAGCCTGAACCGACTGCTGATCGATCATGCGCGGATCTCGATGACCTTCTACCAGCCGCGCAACAGCCGGATGGCTGATAACGTGGTTCTGGCCAGCGCCCAGCACGAAGGCATCATCCGCGCAATCGAAAGCGGCGATGCCCCACGGGCGGCGCAGTTGGCGCTGGATCACTGGGAGCTTTCACGCGGACAGATCGAACTTTTCGTAATGCCAACGGCGCTGGACGCCGGATTAGGGGCCGCCCCCGGTTCCCGTATTGCATGAGGATACCATGACACCAATTTTTAACTTTGATGGCATCTACACCCCTGTGGTGACGCCCTATCATGACGACGGCTCGGTGAATTGGGACAGTCTGGCC
>CAYVRN010000029.1:24682-32949 GCA_964453855.1 uncultured Rhodobacterales bacterium | reverse complement strand
AAATCGGAGAGGTAGGCTAGCGTGAGCGAGGATGCCGAGACCTCCGGCCAGTTCCTACAGGAGGGGCGTTTGCCGCCTCATGGCTTCAAAACCACGACCAACCGGCGGGCCCGCCACTTTCTTACGATCCCAGAAACTAGAGAATGACCCTGCCAGAGACGCTCTGCGCGGGGCAATTGTGATGGGTGCTCTGCACCCATCTACCCCACAAACTCAGCCTTTTTATACCCCTGCACATACAGCAACGCAGTCAGGTCGCCGTGATTGATGCGCACATTGCACTGCGCCGCAACCGATGGCTTGGCGTGCAGGGCCACGCCCGCACCTGCGCGGGTCAGCATGCCAAGGTCATTCGCCCCGTCGCCGACGGCGATCACCTCGTCCTCGGAAATGCCCAGACGCGCGGTGATCTCTTCCAAGGCCTGCACCTTGGCTTCACGGCCTAGGATCGGGCGGCCTACGTCGCCAGACAGTTCATCACTATGTGTTAGCAACGTATTGGCGCGGTTTTCATCAAAGCCCAGTTCAGCGGCAACCTTGGCAGTAAACGCCGTGAACCCGCCTGATACCAGCGCCGCGTAGGCACCGTTTGCTTTCATCGTCGCCAGCAGCGCCTTGCCGCCGGGCATCAGCGTGATCCGGTCTGCCAACACCTTGTCGATCACCGACACCGGCAGACCCTTTAGCAATCCAACGCGTTCGATCAGCGCCCCTTCGAAATCCAGCTCTCCGTTCATCGCGCGGGCGGTGATGTCTTTGACCCGCTCACCGACACCGGCTTCGTCCGCCAGTTCGTCGATACACTCTTGCTGGATCATGGTGCTGTCCATATCGGCCAGCAGCATCTTCTTGCGGCGACTCTCGGCGGGTTGGATCACCAGATCCACGCACTCGGACTGCAGGCTTTCCCAAACATCCCAGAAATTTGACGGTATCTGCTCAACCGCGAACTCGGCGGCTTCGTTCACCGCCAGCCAATCGGCATCCCCGCCACCCCAAGCGTTGCGCAGGTTTTCGACCAGTGCGCTTTCCAGCGACGGATTGGACGGGGCGGTCAAAAGGGTGACGACATACATGGGGCTTCTCCGGCTCAACTTTCCCGCCCTATCGCATGGTTCGCAAAAAAGGCCAAGTGATCCGATGTTGCACCTGCAGCGTATCAAGGGAAACAAAGGAGATTTGTTATGAGAATAGCACCGGCTTTCGCCCTAGCCCTTGGTCTTTCCGTTGCACCGATTGCTGCCATGGCGGATGCGATCTTTCCGACAGTGACAGCTGACGACCTGAACGGCGATAGCAAAACACTTCCGGCAGATCTGCCGGGTGACGTGACCATCATGTTCATCGCCTACAAGCAAAACCAGCAAGAGGATGTAAACACATGGGTCTACGGTCTGGGACTTGATCCGTATCGCGGACCAGAATTTGTTGAAGTCCCTGTTGTTGGAAAAGCGGCCCGCATGATGCGCGGCTTTGTCGATAACGGGATGCGCTCGGGCATTACAGACACCGCAATGCGCGCCAGAACCATCACCCTTTACGAAAACCCTGCACTGGTCAATGATCCGCTGGGATTCTCCGGCCGCAACGATATCCGCGTGCTTTTGGTCCGCAAATCGGGCGAAGTTCTTTGGTCAACCTCGGGTCCGGCCACAGCGCAAGGCCTGGATGAATTGCGGGCGGCATACGGAGCCGCCCTGTAACCCGAGTTTCCGATAGGCGTCGCGCAAGGTCGTAAAAAATGACCAAAGCGACGCCGATGTGACATTTCTGCGCTTGCACAGTCCTGATGTCCCACGTATCTCGGTCATTGGGACACCTCTCCCCAACGAGAGGCATTTATCTGTAAGGGTAGCATAAATGGCTATACAGCAACCGGCATCGCGGCCGGCTAATCCGCGGTTTTCTTCTGGCCCCTGCGCCAAAATCCCCACCTTTGATTTGAATAACCTTGCTGACGCGCCTTTGGGCCGTTCGCACCGTGCTGGCGTTGGCAAAGAAAAGCTGAAAGCGGCAATCGAAGGCACCCGTGAAATTCTAGGTATTCCCGCTGATTACAAAATTGGCATCGTGCCGGCGTCGGATACCGGCGCTGTTGAAATGGCCATGTGGAGCCTCCTTGGCGAACGCAAAGCCGAGATGCTGGCTTGGGAATCGTTCGGATCGGGCTGGGTCACCGATGTGGTGAAACAGTTGAAAATCGACGCCGAGGTGAAAACCGCCGAGTACGGCGAAATCGTTGACCTAAACACCGTCAATTTTGCCAATGACGTTGTGTTCACATGGAACGGCACCACCGCTGGTGTTCGGGTTCCGAACGGCGACTGGATTGCCGACGACCGCGAAGGTCTGACCATCTGCGACGCCACCAGCGCGGCCTTTGCGATGGACCTGCCTTGGGACAAGCTGGATGTGACCACGTTCAGCTGGCAGAAAGTTCTGGGCGGAGAAGCGGCCCATGGTATGTTGATCTTGTCACCTCGTGCCGTCGAACGACTGGAAAGCTATACCCCCGCGTGGCCGATGCCGAAAATCTTCCGCCTGACCAAGGGTGGCAAGTTGATCGAGGGTATCTTCCGCGGCGAGACCATCAACACGCCGTCGATGTTGGCGGTCGAGGACTATCTGGTTGCTCTAGACTGGGCACGCTCGGTCGGCGGTTTGCAGGGCTTGATTGCCCGTGCGGATGCCAACGCGCAGGCGATCTTTGATTTCTGCGACGCCAACGACTGGATCGCGAACCTTGCAGCCGATGAGGCGACCCGCTCGAACACCTCGGTCTGCCTGAAGTTCACCGACGACCGCATTCAGGACGGCGCGACCTTTGCCAAAGCCGTTGCAAAACGTCTGGAAGCCGAAGGCATCGCCTATGACATCGGCGCCTATCGTGATGCGCCTGCCGGACTGCGCGTTTGGTGCGGCGGCACGGTTGAAACCTCGGACATCAAAGCGATGCTGCCTTGGTTGGCATGGGCATTCGAAGCCGAAATAGCCGCGCAAGCATAAACATTGATGGGTGCAAGGCACCCATTCTACCCCACCCCACTTGTAGGATGGGTGCTTTGCACCCATCACCCGACAAACACAAAGGACCACCAAAATGGCCGCCCCTAAAGTACTCGTCTCTGACAAACTGTCTGAAACTGCCGTCCAGATCTTCCGCGATCGTGGCATCGACGTTGATTTCATGCCCGAGCTGGGCAAAGACAAAGAAAAGCTCGCCGAAGTGATCGGTCAATATGACGGCCTTGCCATCCGCTCGGCCACCAAAGTCACACCGACTATTCTGAACGCTGCAACCAACCTGAAAGTCGTCGGCCGCGCAGGAATCGGCACCGACAACGTCGACAAGGAAGCCGCGTCGAAAAAAGGTGTAATCGTTATGAACACCCCGTTCGGCAACATGATTACCACCGCCGAACACGCCATCGCGATGATGTTCGCCGTTGCTCGTCAAATCCCCGAGGCGTCTGCTTCGACCCACGCGGGCAAATGGGAAAAGTCGAAATTCATGGGTGTCGAGCTGACCGGCAAAACCCTTGGCGTCATCGGCGCGGGCAACATTGGCGGCATCGTCTGCGACCGTGCGCGTGGCCTGAAGATGAAAGTCATCGCGTTTGACCCGTTCCTGTCGGAAGAAAAAGCCGAGAAGATGCAGGTCGAGAAAGTTGAGCTGGACGAGCTGCTGAAGCGCTCGGACTTCATCACCCTGCACGTGCCGCTGCTGGACGCGACCAAGAACATCCTGAGCCGCGAAAACCTTGAGAAAACCAAAAAAGGCGTTCGCATCATCAACTGCGCACGTGGTGGACTGGTGGACGAAGAGGCGCTGGCCGATCTGTTGAAATCGGGTCACGTGGCTGGTGCCGCGTTCGATGTGTTCGCTGTCGAACCTGCAACCGAAAACCCGCTGTTCAACCTGCCGAACGTGGTCTGCACTCCGCACCTTGGCGCGGCAACCACCGAAGCGCAGGAAAACGTAGCCCTGCAAGTGGCCGAACAGATGGCCGATTACCTGCTGACCGGCGCGGTTCAGAATGCGCTGAACATGCCGTCTGTGACTGCCGAAGAAGCCAAGGTCATGGGGCCGTGGATCGAACTTGGCGGACATCTGGGTAATTTCACTGGTCAAATGACAGATGAGCCGATCACCGCGATCAACATCCTGTACGACGGTATCGCCGCCGATATGAACCTAGAAGCGCTGAACTGTGCGGTAATTGCGGGCATCATGAAGCGCGTTAGTGCCGACGTGAACATGGTTTCGGCGCCAGTGATCGCAAAGGATCGCGGCATCAAAATCTCGACCACCAATCAGGACAAGTCGGGCACCTTTGACGGCTACATCAAAGTCACCGTTGTCACAGCGAAACGCGAGCGCTCGATTGCCGGTACTGTCTTTAGCGACGGCAAGCCGCGTTTCATCCAGATCAAAGGCATCAACATCGACGCCGAAGTCGGCGCACACATGCTCTACACCACCAACGAAGACGTCCCGGGTATCATCGGCGCACTGGGTCAAACCATGGGCGACAATGGCGTCAACATCGCAAACTTCACCTTGGGCCGAAACGAGGCGGGTGGCGAAGCGATTGCACTTCTATACGTGGATGAGCCGGTTCCGGCCGAGGCCCGCGCCAAACTGGCAGAGACCGGACTGTTCCGTCAGATCAAGCCGCTTGAGTTTGAAGTAAAATAATTCTTCACACGATTTGAAGAACAAAACGCCGCTCCATTCGGAGCGGCGTTTTTTGTTAACAAGTAAACTACCTTGATTTTTCCGCAGGTCCGGTCAATCCTTGCCTTGGCAGAGGAACCCCATGGCAAGCACAGCACCGATTGATGACTCCATAAATATTCCCGATCTGGTGCGCGATCCCTACCGCATCTACAAACGGCTGCGCGCTTCGGCACCTGTTGTTAAGGTTCCAGCACTTGGTCGGACACTGGTAACACGGGCCGAGCACACGAAATTCGTCAAAGCCTCGACCCAAATCTTTTCTGCAGATGACCCCGGAACACCGATGCAACGGGCCTTTCATGCCCATACGCTGATGCGCAAAGACGGCGAAGAACATCTGCGCGAACGCAATGCAATGGCACCGGCATTTTCGCCCCGAAAACTTCGGGATCATTGGACTGGCATCTACACGGATGTCGCCAAAGAATACGTTAACCGCCTACCAAAAGGCGAAACAGTTGATCTTTTCAACGATCTTGCCGCTCCCTTTGCCGCACGGTGCCTGTCCAACCTTCTGGGCATGGAGAGCGCGACGGACGCCGAGATGTGCCATTGGAGCCAAGCACTCATCGACGGGGCCGGGAATTTCGGCTGGGCCGACGAACCCTTTGCTATCGTTGATGCAGCCCACGACGCGATGAACGAAACCATCGCCCGCGAAGGAGAACGTCATAAGATCGAACAGGGACCTTCAGTGCTTTCGGTGATGTTGAACGCTGCTGACCCAATCCCCTACAGCCAAATTCTTGCCAATATCAAAATCGCTATCGGAGGCGGCATCAACGAACCCCGAGATGCTTTGTGCACGGTCCTATACGGGTTGCTTACCAACCCCGCGCATATTGCCGCTGTGAAAGAAGATCCGAAGTGGTTCGGGGAAGCCTTTGAGGAAGGCGTCCGCTGGGTCGCCCCTATTCAAGTCGGTAGCCGATTGGCGTTGGAAGATGTGGAAATTGATGGATACCTTATTCCTAAAGGCGACGTCGTTATGTCCTCTCAGGCCAGCGCCGGACATGACGAAGACGTGCACGCAAACGGCGAGATCTACGACCTGTTCCGCGAAAAGAAGACACACCAAAGCTTCGGTATTGGCCCACACTTCTGTCAGGGCACTCATGTCGCGCGGATGATGCTGGCGGATATCCTGCTGCCCATGCTGTTTGATCGATTCCCCAACATGGAGCTTCGCAATCCAGACGACGTCGTCTGGAGCGGTTTCGGCTTTCGGGGGCCGCTGAACTTGCCGGTGTATCTGGCCTGAAAAACGACACGCTGCCGCAAACAGGCGTTTTAAAAACGACCGGAACAAGGTCGTCTGTGGAAAACTACAGCCATTACGATTCACCTATTGGTCGGGAAACTTGCCCTGCATCCGTTTAGGAAGACCAAGATGCGCGACCCTATCTTAACATTTTTGGCCGAAATGGCTGCGGTGTTTCACGCCGAGGGGCGTGAGTGCGCAACACAAACTGCCGATCAGCTTGAAGCATTCGCAAACCCTGAGTTCGCTCCGACCCTGATCAATGATACATCAGACGCGATCCGCGCACTTCTGGCCACATCGCCGCTAGAGGTCGCCCATGCCGCCTTGGCCGCACATGATCATCTTCCTTGGGGGCACAACCCCGTCGCGGATCAGGTTTCTGCCGATGATGACGCCCTTTATTCCGTGCTGAATCTGATGGGGCCAGATGCCCCACTTTATTGCCCAACCCTGCGGGCCGGTATGTATTACCAAAAGCCCAACACGCGCTACGGGCTGCACTCGCACGCAGCGGTCGAAACCTATGTGATCATCGCCGGACGCGCACTTTGGACGGCGGGAGACGCCCAGCGCGAGATGACAGCGGGGTCTTCGGTGCATCACTCGACCTACCTGCCCCATGCCTGCCAGACCGGAGACGAAGGCGTCGTGGCCCTATGGCGGTGGTCCGGTGATATCGGAATCGAAAGCTATCGGGTGCATCACGGCACGGATGCCTTTGGGACACACGCAGCTTAGGGCAATGACCTGCCTTTCCTCAGGCCAGCTCCTGCGGTAACACCAAACGCATGACAGCTCCGATCTATGCCATCCCCGACATTCACGGCCATGCCGACAAGCTGGCGCATGTTCTAGACCTGATCGAACGCGATGGCGGCAAGGATGCCAAAATCGTGTTTCTGGGCGACTACATCGACCGCGGGCCGGACAGCAAAGACGTGCTGCAAATGCTGATCGACGGGCAACAGGCGGGCTGTAACTGGACCTTTCTAAAAGGCAACCATGACCGGTTGATGGAATATTTCTTTGCCGAACCCATGCGGTTCGACCCTCAGTTTCTGATCGGCTATAGCTGGTTTCACGAACGGCTTGGGGGCATTGAAACAATGGCGTCCTACGGGGTTGAAGTCAAAGAAGGCCGCCGCCATTTCGAGGTTCTGGCCGACGCACGCGAAGCTGTGCCACAAAGCCATCTTGAGTTTATTCGCGGTCTTGATCTGACTTTCCAGCAAGATGACCTTTTGTTCGTTCATGCGGGCATTCGGCCAGAGGTTCCTTTGGATCAACAGGTTGAACAGGATCTTGTCTGGATCAGGGATGAGTTTCACAGCTACACCGAACCGCATCCCTATCTGATTATCCACGGTCACACACCGGTCAAACAAGCCACGCATTATGGCAACCGCATCAATCTGGACGCAGGCGCAGGCTATGGTCACCCGATTGCAGCGGCAGTCATAGAAGGGCGCGATTGCTGGTTGCTGACCGATCAGGGACGTGTAGAGATCACCCACGCTACCTGATCCAATCAATCCCGTCCTGTTTGAGCCACCGAAGCATCGCCTGCCATGTGTCGTCCATGTATTTGTGCGGCCCGTCGGGCGACATGGCGGTATGGCGGGTTAACGAAGCGACGGCCTCGGGATCAGGCAATACCGGCTTTTTCGACGCGCTTAGAACATCTACCTGAATTTTGCAGGCCATTTCCAGCATGTACAGGTTGTAAAACGCCTCGGCCACGGTGCGCCCTGCCGACAAAAGCCCGTGGTTGTGCATCACCATGAGCCACTTATCGCCTATGTCCGCCGCCAGACGCTCGCATTCAAGATCGCTGTCGGGTGCGTAAGTGTAGGGGTGGTAGCAAATCAGATCGACGATCTCCATCGCGTGCTGGGACAGGGGCAAAACGCCCTCGCCCATTGCAGACACAGCCGCACCTGCCCGTGTGTGGCTGTGCATCGCCACCTGCACATCAGGCCGCGCCTTGAGGATCGCCGTATGAATTTCGTGCCCTGCATTGTTGTAAGGGTAGTCGCCCGCGATCACCTTGCCGTCAAAATCCACCTTGATCAGGTTATGCGGCGTGATTTCGGTGAACAGCAATCCGTAGGGGTTCATCAGATATTGATCGGACTGCCCCGGCACACGGGCGCTGAGGTGGGTGAAAATCAGATCGGTCCAGCCTAGTTTGACGAACAAACGGTAGCTTGCGGCCAGATCGCAACGAAGCTGCCATTCCTCGGCGCTGATGGTGTTGGTCAT